>CAZBKR010000046.1:0-13265 GCA_964492455.1 uncultured Oscillospiraceae bacterium | reverse complement strand
AGCAACCGGAAAACCGGATTTTCACGCAGGATACCTTTTGTCAGTTGCTTGAGTGGCGGGACAGTCTGGGGCATCAGTTAGCACCTCCCTGGAACGCAAGATACGCAGCGCAGGCTTTGTTCACGGCGTCCGCCACCGCGCGGGACGAGATGGTCGCGCCGGCTACGGCGTCGATGCGTGTGAGGTCAAAGTCATCCGGTTTGACCGAAAACACCGCGTTGGCGTCTTTCTGGTCAAAGGCGGACAGGAAAGCATCTTCGTGTACCTTCTTGCCAAGTCCCGGAGTCTCGTCATCCTCGACCACCAAAACGTTCAGAATGGAACCGTCCGGTGAGAAGCCGACCATGACCACAACCGGTCCTGCATAGCCGCGGGAAGCGGCGGTGACGACATGTCCCGCGACCGTGCCGGATGCTCCCGCTCCTTCGACCACGGAAGAAACATCCGGATGGCCTGCAGGCACGTCGAGGTCGGTAAACACTTCGGCTTCCGGCAGAATGGAGCGCTTGAACGCGTTATCCGCCTGTACGGCAAGTTCCGCGATGCGGTCGCGCGTGACCCCGTTGACGGTCGCGAGCAGCAGAGTGACCACGACGCATACCAGCGTCATCACGACCACAGGGAGGAGAATGTCTTTGCGAAACGATTTAGGCACGCGCTTCACCTCCTCCAAACACCTTGGGTCGGGTCAGCTGCTCGATGGTCGGTGTCAGCATATTCATCAGCATGATCGAAAAGGAAACGCCCTCCGTCATACTCCCGAACAACCGGATCATCGCGGTGATCAATCCGCACCCGATGCCGAACACCACTTTCCCGCGTCGTGTCATAGGCGAGGTGACATAGTCCGTTGCCATGAAGAAGGCACCGAGGATAAGACCGCCCGACAAGACATGAAACAGCGGATTCTCCCCGGCAATCGCTGTCACCGCCGCGACGGTCCCGATGTAGGAAAGGGGAATCCAGAGCGCGATGACCTTGCGGGCCAGCAGATACAGAATGCCTATGGACAGCGCGGCGATTGAGACCTCTCCCAGACTGCCTGCTTTTCCGGTGCCGATAAAAAGGTCCAGATAGGAGGGCATCTCCCCGCCGCTCTGGAGAATGTACAGCGGTGTCGCGGAAGAGATGAAGTCTACCTGTTCGCCGAACGCGTGTTCCCCCATGAGAACCCAGCGGCTCATGGCCGAAGGGAACGAGATCGTCAGGACGACGCGCGAGGCCATGGCAGGGTTGATGATGTTGTTGCCGATCCCGCCAAACATCTGTTTGACGACAACGATCGCGATGAACGAGCCGATCACGACAATATATAGAGGGATGGAAGGCGGCAGATTCAAGGCGAGCAGCAATCCGGTCACCACAGCGCTCATGTCGCCGATCGAATTGTAACGCTTCATAATCCGGCGGCAGACGTATTCGGACAAGACCGCCGCGGAGACCGCCACCGTCACGATCAGGAGCGGCCGGGTGCCGAACAGAATGAAAGCGGCGACCAGGGCGGGAATGAGTGCAATCACCACATCCAGCATGAGCCGGCGTGTGGTCGCCGCGTCACGGATATGGGGCGACGAGGATACTTCAAGCATCGGCGGCCTCCTGTTTTGTTTTGGTTTGCGCGTTCGGAACAGCGGCGCGTGCTTTGGCGGCGGCCTCTGCGGCGGCGTCCATTTCTGCCTTGCGCCGCTTCTTGTCATTTTCCATCCGCAGGAGTGATTTGCCTGTACGGATACTCTGGACAAGATAACGCTTGGCGGGACAGACGTAGGTACAGCAACCGCACTCGATGCAGTCGTTCACGTGGTGGCTCGCAAGTCCCTCGACATCGCGGGTGCGGGTCAGATTGTCCAGCGTGGTGGGGAGCAGTTCCATCGGACAGGCCGTAATGCAGCGACCGCAGCGGATACATTGAGATTCCTGCGGGATCCGCGCTTCTTTTTTCCCGAGTGCCAGAATCGCATTGTTCATCTTGATGATGCCCAGATCGACGCGGTCCAGCGCGACACCCATCATCGACCCGCCCATGATTACTTTGGAGGGTTCCTCCGCCAGGCCTCCTGAGAGTTTGATGACATCCGGAATCAGTGCGCCCATCGGAACATTGACATTGCACTGTATGGCCAAAGCGCTCCCGTCGAGTGTGACGCGGCGCCGGATGAGCGGCATGCCGGTCTCCAGGTATTTGGAGATGAATCTCACGGTGCTGACGTTGAGAACCAGTGCTTTGACGTCGTGCGGAAGACCGCCGGCCGGTACTTTGCGCTTGGTCAGCGCGTAGATCAGCATTTTCTCAGCGCCTTGCGGATAGATGGTTTTGAGCGGGACGACTTCGATCGCGGGTTTTTCAAAGTGGATGACGCGGTACTTGAGAAGCGCGTTGTTCAGCAGTTCGATCGCGACCGGCTTGTTGTCCTCGATTCCGATTTTTGCCTGGGGGATCTGCATCCATTTCATGACCTGGAGAATCCCGTCGATGATTTCATCCGGGTGTTCCACGGTCTGCCGGTAGTCCGCGGTGATATAGGGCTCGCACTCTGCCGCGTTGATCAGCAGAATGTCCGGCTGCTTGTCGGGCGGCGGGGACAGCTTCACATGGGTGGGGAATCCCGCTCCGCCCAGACCGACCAGCCCGGAAGCCCGGATGGCGGCGACAAAATCCTCCCGGGTCTGCACCACAGGGGGATGGATGTCTTCATGGGGTGTATATTGCCCGTCAGATTCGATTTCGACCACTTCGATCGAACGGCCGGAGGCCGCCACCTTGTGTGAGACCGACTTGACGGTGCCGGAGATGCTGGCGTGGATCGGAGCGGAGAGATACCCTCCCGGCTCGCCGATCAGTTGTCCGACCTTGACGGTGTCGCCGGGTTTGACGACACACCTGCAAGGGGCTCCGATATGCATGGACATCGGAATTTCGACTTTGTCGAACGCCTCGAGCCGTACCGTCGGGTATTGTTCCGTATTTTTGTTGCCGGCCGGGTGAACACCGCCGGAAAATGCGCGTAAAAAAGACACCCGCAAATCCTCCCTCGACTGCTGAGCTGTACCTATTCAAACACTTGCACTCCCTGAATTCAAGAACGTCGTTCGTTTCCTATGATACAAATTCGTTTTCTTTTTGCACAGCAGGGAGAGGTGCGGCCGCCCAATTGCTATGACAAATCACCACAAAATGCAGCTTTGAATAGGAGGGGTTGCATAATCAGACGTGTCGACGCCGCCGGCGAAAAACGCTGTTATGCTTGTCATAGCAATCATTGACAAGGGACACAGCCGCCGCTATAATTGTCCGATATCAATGAAGTTGCATTTTTTTAGCCACTGACTTGCATGGAGGGCCCGGATATGTTGTATTTTGATGAAAAAACAAATTTGCTTGAGCAGTCTGCTTACCGATATGCCATGCAGGACGTCGAGACACCCAATCTCTACCGGCAGCTGTTCGACTACGAGCATATCCCGAAGGTGCCGTTCAATCACCGGACCGTTCCGATGAACATGCCGGAAGAGATCTGGATCACGGACACCACGTTCCGTGACGGCCAGCAGGCATGCTCGCCTTTTACCGTGAATCAGATCGTCGATCTGTTTAAACTGATGCATAAACTCGGCGGCCCGAAGGGGATCATCCGGCAGAGCGAATTCTTCCTCTATACAGATAAGGATAAAGAAGCGGTCCAGAAGTGCATGGAGCTAGGGTACACATTCCCGGAAATCACCAGCTGGATTCGTGCCAGTGAGAAAGATTTCGATCTGGTGCGGCAGATGGAGATCAAAGAAACCGGCATCCTGGTTTCCTGTTCCGATTATCACATTTTCAAGAAAATGAATATGACACGCAAGCAGGCGATGGACAAGTATCTCGGTATCGTGAAGGATGCCCTCGCGCACGGTATCAAACCCCGCTGTCATCTGGAAGACATCACGCGCGCCGATTTTTACGGATTTGTCGTGCCCTTTACGAACGAGTTGATGAAACTCGCGAAAGAGAGTGGTGTGGCGATCAAAGTCCGCGCTTGTGACACGCTCGGATTCGGTGTTTCCTATCCCGGTGTCGCTCTACCCCGGAGCGTGCCCGGCATTATCTACGGATTGCAGCATTACGCCGAAGTCCCCTCCGCCCAGCTGGAATGGCACGGGCACAACGACTTCTACAAAGTGGTTACAAACGCCGCGACCGCCTGGTTGTACGGATGCGCGAGTGTCAACTGCTCGATGCTCGGGATCGGTGAGCGCACCGGCAACTGTCCGGTCGAGGCGATGGCCGTTGAATACGCGTCACTTCGCGGCACCGAAGACGGAATGGATTTCACCGCGATCACTGAAATTGCGGAGTATTTCGAAGAGGCGATCGGCATGGAGATTCCGCCCCGCACTCCGTTTATCGGAAGAAATTTCAATTCGACCCGCGCGGGCATCCATGCCGACGGTCTGCTGAAGGATGAAGAGATCTATAATATATTTGATACGGCGCGGATCTTGAACCGACCGGCCACCGTCGCGGTCGATTCCCATTCCGGTCTGGCCGGGATCGCCCACTGGATCAACGGCTACTTTGACTTCCACGGCGAAGAGGCCATCGACAAAAAGCATCCCGTCGTCGCTAGAGTCAAAGAGCGTGTCGACCTCTTGTATGCGGAGGGGCGCAACACGGTGATGGGAGACGAAGAGTTGGAATATCTGGTACGCGATGTTGACCACGATTTCTACCTGATCGCGGTGGACAAAAATCTGCGTCATCACGCGGAATAGACGTCCGTCATGTCGATCGGGCGGTCAGCGGGGATCCTGCTCCATGTCACCTCCCTGCCCGGGCCTTTCGGTGTGGGGACGTTTGGCATAGCCGCATGCCGGTTTGCGGAGTCGCTGGCACGTGCCGGTATCCGTTACTGGCAGGTGCTCCCGCTGGGGCATCCCGAAGCATCCGATTCTCCCTATCAGTGTTATTCCGCGTTTGCGGGCAATCCGATCCTGATCGATCCGGATGAACTTGCGGCCACCGGACTGGTGACCGCAAAAGAGGCTGCGGCATGCCGGATCGAGGCCGATCCGCGCATGGTGTCTTACGGCGAAGCGGCCGTCAGGCGGGCGTCTCTCCTGCGCGCGGCCTGCAGCCGCCTGGACAGGGAAACACGTGCGGAAGTCGACGCGTTTTCCGGGGAGCAATCCGGGTGGTTGCCGGACTATGCCCTGTTTATGGCGATTCGGGAACGGTTTGACGGATTGCCGTGGTGGAAGTGGCCGGACGAAGGACTCCGCCGGCATGAGCCCGCAGCCCTGGAATCTTTTGCGGCGCAGCATGCGGAGGCTTGCCTGTATCACCGGTTTTTACAGTATGAGTTTTACCGCCAGTGGGACTCGCTCAAGAAAAAAACAAACGGTCTCGGCGTCCTGCTGTTCGGTGACATGCCGATCTATGTCGCCCGCAACAGCGCGGACGTCTGGAGCCACACCGCCCTGTTCGAAATGGACGACCGGCTCGAGCCACGGCGGGTCGCGGGGGTGCCGCCGGACTATTTTTCCGCGGACGGGCAGTTGTGGGGCAATCCGCTGTATGACTGGAATGCGGGCGCCCGCGACGGGTATGCCTGGTGGTTGTCCCGCATCGGTCACGCTTTGCGGCAGTTCGACGCGGTCCGTATCGACCATTTTCGCGGGTTTGAAGCTTACTGGGCTGTGGATGCGGAGGAAGAAACCGCACGGAACGGCAACTGGGTTGACGGTCCTGGGATGGCACTGTTCGGGCGGGTGGCCGCGCTGTTTCGGGAAGCCCGTATCGTCGCGGAGGATCTGGGTCTTCTGACCGACCGCACGCGCGCGTTCCTGCAGGAGACCGGATATCCCGGCATGCGTGTGATGCAGTTCGGGTTTGACGGCAATCCCCGGAACGAACATCTTCCGCATATGTATCCACATAACTGTGTAGCCTACATTGGCACGCACGACAATGACACCCTGACCGGTTGGCTCGAGCGGGAAGACCCGGATGCGGTCCGGCTGTCCGCGCGGTACTGCCGCGCTCCGGAGGGATCTGCGGACCGGGTCTGCATGGCCTGGATCCAGACACTGTGGGCCAGTGTCGCGGACCTCGCGGTAGCGACACCGCAGGATTTGCTGGCACTGGACGGTACACGCCGCATGAATGTGCCGGGAACGGCTTCGGACAACTGGACTTTCCGTCTTACACAGGAGGAAACGGACGCCATTCCCTGGGATCTGGTACGTGAACTCAATACACTGTACGGACGGCTGTAGAGAGGATCGACTCGCAGGTATCGAAGACGGGATTTGCTGAAGATGATGCAAATCCCGTCTTTTTCGTCGTCCTTTTACCGATCGCCGGAAAAGAGGGGACTGCTAGAATTTTCCCGACGGCCGGAGCGACAGAGTGTCCGGCCGGGGGGAGGAATGACTGTGAAAAAGAGTCTCCGATCACGGGTCGCGCATATAGCGGCCGTCCTGACACTCGTCTGCCTGCTGTGGAATCCGGGAGTGCCGGTTCAGGCCGGAGGGCTGTCCACCGGCCGCGTAGTGACGAGCCGTCTGCTCAGCCGGTTCACGCTGACGGACTGCACCCCGGTTGTGGTACCGCTGATGTCGCTGGCATCCGATCCGACCGTACCGGCGTTCTGTCTGACGCCCCACGCGGTCGAACCCTACCCGTCCAGCCCGGTCGGGTATGTCGTTGCCGGACCGGAGGTACTGTTCGGGAGTGAGGGGTTCATCCGCGGTGTGACGGCGATCGTTCAGCACGGATATCCGTCCGAAACGGTCTACAACGGGATTGCGTATTCCCCGGAAGAGGCGTATTACGCGACTACAGTTGCGATATGGTGGCTGCATGCGGAGCTGGGCATGCCGGATGCGGTCACTCCGGTTTCCGGCGTCGTCCCCAACGGTCATGATGGTTTGTTTCAGGTGGCGCGCCAGCTCTATGAAACCGGTCGTACCCAGTTGTGCAAGTGCGTATCGATCTCCGTAGAGCCCGCGCGCTGGATCTGGCACAAGGGGCAATTGGAATGCACGACACATGTGGCCGCGCACCATACCGACACACTCAGGATCGCTTCGTTACCGGAGGGAATCCAGGCAACGCTGGCGGACGGCATCTTGTCGCTTTCTACTTCGGATCTATCCGTTCTGGATCGGAAAGTCGAGGTGGATATCCAGGGCACCTCCCGGTTTGTCAACGAAAACTTATATTGGCTCGCTCCGGACAGCGCATCCTACCAGACGGTCCTGGCGGTAGGCGGAGAGTCGCTGTTCGCCGGTACGTGCCGTTTTGTCCCGGGTGGGACGTCCGGTGCGCTCGAGATCGTAAAGACAGGCCGGGGAGGGCTGCCTGTCACTGCATCACCTTCTGTTTTTCAGTTCATCGACGCGGCAGCGGGAACCCCGTGCGGATTTACAAAGGAAGAAGCCGGCCACTATCGATTCGGCGGCAGCGAAACCGACTTGTCCACCGCGGAGGGTGTCCTGCGTCTTGCGGGAATCCCGGAAGCCCCGGGCGGCTGGAATCTGCGGGAGATCACCGCACCGGAAGGGTATTTGGAACTGGCAGATGACATCCCGGTTGTCCCGGGCGATCCCGCCACAACGGTTGAGGTTCCGAACCGGTACGAAATGGTAAGTGTCCGTATTGTGAAGCGGGACGCGGAGACGGGGGAGGTACCGCAAGGCGATGCGGTTTTTGGAGGAGCCGTCTTCGAAATCTGGCATCGGGATTACCCGGATTTCACCTCCGCACCGGAAGATTTCCGCGAGCGCGTCGAGATACCCGAAGGTGCGGATCGGGTGGATACCCGGCTGCTTCGCGGCGGTTCGAACCCGGGTTTTTATGTAAAAGAGATTGCGGCTCCGGCGGGTTATCTGCCTGTAATCGAAACGATGGAGGCCTTCCCGGGAGTGGGGGAAGACGATGCGCGGGCTGTACTGATGGTAGAAAATCCGGTCATCCGGGGAAGGATCGTCCTGGAAAAGAGGGGAGAAGCGCTGGAGAGTGCCGCGGGAGGGGAGGGAGATTCGATCCCGCTGCCGGACGTGACTTTCCGGATCTACTCGTCGTCTACAGGGGCGATCGCGGATGCCATCGTAACCGGCCCGGACGGGATTGCGCGGAGCGGGTTGTTACCCTATGGACGGTACCGGGTGGAAGAAATGCCCTGCGGGGGAAATCTCGACTACATTCCTGCCTCGCCGTTTGAATTGGAACTCCGGGAGCCGGCGGAGGAGGTGTACCGCGTGGTCGGGAATGTGGCGGTGCGGATCCCGGTTGAACTGGTCAAAATCGACACGGTTACCGGAGAGCCGGTCACAGGAGGTGGATTCTCGTTTGCCATCCTGAATGCAGCCGGACAAGTGCTCCGCTTCCCCGTGGATGGTGACAACAATTCCACAGGAGAAGTACTGTATGCAGATGCGGACGGTTGTGTCACCGTGCCTGGCGGACTCACTGCAGGTTCTTATTTTGCGCGGGAGCTATGTGCTCCACCGGGGTATGTGTGTTGTGAAGAGCCGATCCCCTTCACTGTGGAAACCGGTGAAGACCGATTCCGACTGGAGGTTCCCAACGAGCCGACGGCACTGGAGATTCGCAAGACCGATCCGGCAGGAGCCCCGCTGGCCGACGCCTTGTTCCGGCTGGAAAAGGCGGGGGGAGGCATCTGCCGCTTTACGAAATTCGACGGAGTGTACCGACCGTCTTTGGACGGGGATCCGGTTTTGCGATCTGACAAAGATGGACTGGTGCGGATCCACGCGCTCCCGGTTGGCGGCTACACACTGACCGAGACAAAGGCACCGGCGGGATATCTGCTCCCTTCGGTGTGCGCGGTACCGGTTACGATCGGAATCCGGTCCCGCGTGACAGCACCGGCTGCAATTGCCTTGAAAAACGTACCGGAGCCGACCCCGACTCCAATTCCCGAACCGACACCCGAGCCAACCTCTGTACCCAAGCCGACACCCGTTCCCACCCGCGTCCCCGGTCCGACACCGGTACCACAGCCATCCCCTGTGCCCACGATCCGGATCACGCTTCCACCCGAATCCGTCCCGGAAGCCAACCCGATCCCCGAGACGGGTGAAATTCCGACTCTCATCCGTCGCTGGCTCCCGGCCGTTTTGTGGGTGACCGGCATATCGGTCTGGGGGGTTACACGCGCAGGTCGAGCAATCGCAGCAGCGCGTCCGGATCGCCGAACCCGCCGGCCTTCGTGACGATGGTTTTTCCATCCCATTGTCCGCCACGTACCCGGCCAAAGGGGATTTGCGGCAGGGCACCTCCCGCGAGTTCCACCGCTCCCGCACCCGCAAACCGGAGTGCTGCCATCGCGGTATCTCCGCCCAGCAGCACCACGGTCCCGGCCAGTGAAAGCGGTTCGATCCACTCCTGGAGAGAGGATAAAATCCGTTCCGCGTTTCTCCGGGCTGTATCCGTCGCGCCTTCAGACGCAAGGATGCGATCTTTGGTGATGTGTACCAGGTCCAGGACGATGTCTCTGCCGTTACGCAACGCGATGCCGATGTCCTGGCGGATCCGTGAGAGCATCGACGTCCTCATGCCGGTTCCTTCCTGTGCGGTCAGAGCCGCGCGGGAAGGATGTATATGGATGAAATCCGGATGACTCTTCAGTAAGCGGACGACCTGATCCCGGGAGCGCCGCGCGGGAGAACCGCATAGGAATACCATTGGCCCGGGCAAATGCGGGAACCTTGAACCGTGCCTGGCATCCTCGTTCGCGAGCGGCCAGGCGGCTGCCAGCCCGGCTGAACCGACGGGCAGTAGACCATGCTCCGCGGCGGTCAGTGCCAGCTGGCTCAGCTCGGCATCCGATTCGGCGTCCGCGAAAAAAATCTTTGCGCCGCGCAGGATTGCCTGCGGGAAATCCCGTACGGTTCCAGACGCGACTGCAGCCCGACCCCATCGTTCGACAAGCCGCGGGAGCAGCGTGCCGTCCGACGGTGACAGAGGATCCCTGCCGATGTCGGTGTCCGGGAGAGGAATTCCATCGAGCAGCACGCTGCCTGCCCGGACGGTACGGCCTTGCGCAGGCAGCGCAGGACAAATCAATGCGCCTGGATGCCCACTCGCTTTGAGTGCTGCCTCGAGTGTCGGTACGATCGGTCCTCGCAGCGTGGAATCGATTTTCATATAATCTACCCGGCGTCCCGCGGCCGTGAGCGCATCGAAAGCCCCGGTGAGAGTCGGAGCCGGCACATCCCCCGGGTCATTCCTGGTCTCGGTATCATAGATCAGGATTCTTTCACGCGGGACAGCAGCGACTGCGTCAGGGTTCCAGACACAGGCGACCGGTATCCCGGTTCTTTCTGCGAGCTGCATGCCGGTGTCCAGCGCTCCTGTAAGGTCATCTGCAAGCAGGGTGCGCAAGGATTCCCGCGGCAGCTTGGGTGGACGGGCGGGGGCGGTCCGGCTCAATTGCACCGCATAACGGATGGCCTCCACCATGCTCCGGTCGGAAGCTGTGCCCAGACCGGCCTGGTCAAAGGCGGTCCCGTGATCCACCGAAGTGCGGATGATCGGGAGTCCCAGGGTGACATTGATGCCGGACACAGATTTCCACCGCCCGGTTTTCCGATCCATGACAAACCCCGCGGTTTTGATCGGAATGTGCCCCTGGTCGTGATACATCGCGACCATGATATCGTAGCGTCCGCCGCGCGCGCGGGAAAACGCGGAATCCGGTGGAAGCGGTCCATCCGCGTCGATTCCTTCCGCGACCGCGCGGCGTACCGCCGGTGCGATGTAGAGGATTTCTTCGTCGCCGAACAGTCCTCCTTCGCCTGCGTGGGGATTGAGTCCCGCGACTCCGATCCGTGGTGTTGCGATGCCCAGGCGCAGCATGGCATCCCGGGCAAGCAGTATGGTCCGGTAGACCCGGTCCTCTGTCACCCGGTTACAGGCCTCGCGCAGCGAAACGTGCGTACTGACATGGATCACCCGGAAATCCCCGTCCGCGAGCATCATGGCATAGTCCCGGGTACCGGTGAGCGCACCGTAGATTTCCGTATGACCGGGGTAGGGCACTCCGGCTGCCTGCAGCGCTTCTTTGTGGAGCGGAGCCGTCACTGTGGCATCCACTTCGCCGTCAAGAGCGCTGTGTATGGCCGCCTCCACACAGTGGTAAGCGGCCAGGCCGGCCTCCGGAAGCACCTTGCCGTATTCGAGTCGGGAAAGATCGGCCCGCGCGCAATCCACCACTTCAATCCGATCCGTGCCAAAACTCGCGTCCGCGATCCTGTCGATCGCGACAACCGGTATGGAAATCCCCGCGATGACCGCGGCTTTCCGGATGACTTCGGAATCCCCGAACAGCAGCGGGCGGGCGATCCGCCGTACCGCCGGTCGCGCCAGCGCGCGGACGGCGATCTCCGGCCCGATTCCGGCCGGATCTCCCATGGTGACGGCGAGGATCGGCCGGGGACGTCCGCTCACAGTTCCACCCCGGCTTCTCGCAGGCTTTTCTGGATGTCTGCAACCGGCAGATCACGTGGGCGGACTCCGTTTCGTGCCGCCATCGCGGCCGCGACACCGGCCGCGTGTCCGAGAGCCATCATGTTGCCCATGCTTTTTCCTGCTGTCAGACCGAGATGTGTATAGGATGCGCAGCGCCCGGCCACCAGGAGGTTGTCGATCCGGAGAGGCAGCAGCGACCGGTAGGGAAACGCGTGGCCTGACTTCATTGCGGTCCGCAGATCCTGTCCCTCGTTCAATCCGCCCGGATCCACCGCGCCGTACCGGCGTGCGACGACATCCGGGAACTCGGTGCCGGCGATGGCGTCTTCGAGAGTCATCACATATTCGCCCACAATCCGGCGGGTCTCCCGGATTCCGGGGGCCGCGCCGATACGCAGCAGCCGGCAGTTCTCCAGGCCGGGTACCTGTCTTTCATGCACGATCTTGATAAAGTCGGCTGCGACCTGCACACCGGACCGGTCCGCGACGGCCAGTTCCTCCGGACGGGTTGCGTCGATCCGTCCGGCCCGTTTCCATCCGCCGTTGTTGACCGACACGATCCCCGGGAGCGTGGAGCGATCGAACGAATACCAGGAGGCGACATGGTACCCGTCTTCCTCGCCTGCGCGGATCAGGTCCTGATACTCCTCGTTCCCGTATTCGTCGATTGCCGCGAACAGCCGGTCGACATCGACATCGCAGAGAGCAAAACTCATGGTGACCGACATCAGTTCCCCGTCCGTTTCGCGCCCTGTAACGGTCGGAACGCCGGCATGGTAGGAGAGATCCCCGTCGCCGGTTGTGTCGATGAAAACCTTGGCGGAAAAAGAAGCGGTTTCGTCTTTGGCCGCCGACACCGCACGGAGGATCCTGCCGTCTTCCGTCTGCGCTCCGGTCACCGGGGTGCCGATGCGATAATCGCACCCGGTCTCCTCGAACAGTTCATATACCGCGAGACGCAGGTACTCCGGATGGATGTGAAGTCCGTCCCCGTCGACCCAGCTGGTCTTGCCCTCGCGGCAGGCGTCCGGTCCCAGACTGCGAAGCTTGTTGATGAACATATTGTGGATGTCTCCGCGGCTTTGCCCGCGCAGAAACAGCCGGTTCATCGGCATCCAGTGCGATACGGCCGCGACACCGCCAAAGAACCCGCGGGCCTCCAGCACCGCGGTTCGCGCCCCGGTGGCCGCAGCGGCAAGCGCCGCGCCGATCCCGGCAGGACCTGCGCCTGCGACCAGTACATCGTACGTGGTGTCGGTTTTTGCAATGTGTTGCAGGATTCCTTTTTTGTCCAGCATGTGTTCACCTCGTCGTGGTTGTGTCCCCGCTTTACGCCGCTTCCGGCGCGCTTCTTCCGGCGGCGGACCGGTTTGATTATAGTACGGAACAGGTGCAGGTAGGATTCATTACGGTTGGGGATGCAGGCAAGCAGGTTAAAAAAATGTGCATCGCCCCTCCCCGCCGCTCCGGATCGAGTATACTGAATTGCAGGATCCGATTTTCGATACCCTTATTATATCGGCAGCAGGAGTGAAAAAAATGTTGATTTGTGGACGTCCTCAGATGATGAGTCTCCGGTACTCGATGGACGAGATCGTACCGATGTTTCGTGATGCCGGGTTCGACGGTTTCGAATTCTGCATCGAAGACAAGCTGTTCCACGTGCGGCCCGATACCATCGAGACGTATGCGGCCGAGCATGTAGCGGCCCTGGCAAAGGAAAACGAGCTGACGATCAGTGCGATCGGCTGCCATGTTGATTTCGTAGGGAACGACGATGTTTTTG
>CAZBKR010000045.1:0-13274 GCA_964492455.1 uncultured Oscillospiraceae bacterium | reverse complement strand
TGTTGAAATCGCCGAACCCGCCAAAGCCCTGGCCGTCCACCCCCGCGTGGCCGAACTGGTCATACTGCCTGCGTTTCTCAGGGTCGCTCAGAACGGCATAGGCTTCGTTGACTTCCTTGAAATGTGCCTCCGCAGCCTTGTCTCCGGGGTTGAGATCCGGGTGATATTTTTTCGCCAGCGTGCGGTACGTCTTTTTCAGGTCCTCGTCGGACGCGCCTTTCTGGACGCCCAGCACCTCGTAGTAATCTCTCTTATCAGCCAAGCTTCGGCTCCTCCTGTCAACGGACCGGCCACCGGCGGTGTGTTACCGCCGGCGGCCGCGTCCGACATCGTTTCGAAACGGGGTTTAGTTGCTATCGCCACCGGCATCTTTGAACCCATCGCCCGTATCGGGGTCTACGGGACCGGCCTGCTGCGCTTCCGGGCTCTGACGATACAGTTTTTCGCTGACTTTGTAAAATGCCTGCTGCAGCGCTTCCGCATCGGTCTTCATCGCTTCGGCATCGTTACGGGACATGCTGTCCTTGAGTTTTGAAACCGCACTTTCAATGGCGGAACGATCATTCGCCTCCAGTTTGTCGCCCATCTCCTTGAGAGTCTTTTCCGCGTTGTAGATCGCGGAGTCCGCAGCATTGCGCGCGTCGACTTCCTCACGCCGTTTGTGGTCTTCTTCCGCGTATTGTTCGGCTTCCTTGACCGCTTTTTCAATATCCTTTTCGGAGAGATTGGTGGTGGCGGTGATGGTGATTTTCTGCTCACGGCCGGTGCCGAGATCCTTGGCTGACACGTGGACAATGCCGTTCGCGTCGATGTCGAAGGTCACTTCGATCTGGGGGACGCCGCGCGACGCCGGCGGAATGCCGTCCAGGATGAAGTTGCCGAGGGTTTTGTTGTACTGCGCCATCTCACGTTCGCCCTGCAACACGTGGACATCCACCTGGGTTTGTCCGTCTGCCGCGGTCGAGAAGATCTGGCTCTTCTTGGTCGGAATCGTGGTGTTGCGTTCGATGATCTTGGTAAACACGCCGCCCATGGTCTCAATACCGAGGGACAGTGGTGTGACATCCAGCAACAGCAGTCCGGTCACGTCGCCGGTCAGGACGGCCGCTTGAATGGCTGCGCCGATCGCGACACACTCGTCGGGATTGATGCCTTTGAAAGGCTCTTTCCCGAAATATCTCTTGACTGCCTCCTGTACCGAAGGAGTACGGGTGGATCCGCCGACCAGCAACACCTTGTCGATTTTGTCGGGAGTGAGTCCGGAATCCTTCATCGCGGAGCGCAAAGGGCCCATCGTCTTCTCGACCAGATCCGCAGTCAGTTCGTCAAATTTCGCCCTGGAGAGTGTGATGTCCATGTGTTTCGGACCACTGGCATCGGCCGTGATATAAGGGAGGTTGATCTGTGAGGTGGTCACACCCGAAAGTTCAATTTTGGCTTTTTCAGCAGCTTCACGCAGCCGTTGCATCGCCATTTTGTCGCTGCGCAGATCGATCCCCTGGTCTTTCTTGAAGCTGTCGACCAGCCAGTCCATGACTTTCTGGTCAAAGTCATCCCCTCCCAGCCGGTTGTTGCCGGCCGTCGCGAGCACTTCAAACACGCCGTCTCCGATTTCAAGAATCGAAACGTCGAAGGTGCCGCCGCCGAGGTCGAACACCAGGATTTTCTGGTCATGTTCCTTGTCGAGCCCATAAGCCAGGGAAGCCGCTGTGGGCTCGTTGATGATGCGCAACACATCCAGTCCCGCGATCCGCCCGGCGTCCTTGGTCGCCTGCCGTTGTGCGTCGCTGAAGTACGCGGGCACCGTGATGACGGCCTGGGAAACGGTTTCTCCCAGATAGGCTTCCGCGTCGCTCTTGAGTTTCTGCAGAATCATCGCAGAAATTTCCTGCGGCGAAAAGGATTTATCGTCAATTTTGACCTTGTAGCCGGAACCCATTTCCCGCTTGATGGATTGGACCGTACGATCAGGGTTGGTGACAGCCTGCCGTTTCGCGACCTGACCGACCAGACGTTCTCCGGTTTTGGAAAAAGCCACCACCGATGGGGTCGTACGATTCCCTTCCGCGTTCGGGATGACGACCGGTTCGCCACCCTCCATGACCGCGACACAGGAATTGGTTGTTCCGAGGTCAATACCGATTACTCTTGCCATGTTTTCATCCTCCAAATTGCTTGCTGTTTGTTTCTGTTCCGGGAGATGCCTGGGTGTTACGTGATCAGTTCGCGACCTTGACCATACTGTGACGTACGACACGGTCCCCTCTGCGATAACCCTTCTTGAACTCCTCAACGACTGTTCCGGGCTCCATGCCTTCCTGCTCTACTTGCATGACCGCCTCATGAAGCAGCGGATCGAATGGTTTGCCGACTGCTTCAATCGGTTCGACCCCCAGGCGTTCCAGGCAACTCTCTGCCTGACGGAGGACCAGTTCGATCCCCTCCACGACGGAACGGTCGATTTCTTTCTTATATCGGGATGCGGATTCGATCGCTCGAAGCAGATTGTCGACAACCGGGAGCCATTCCGCTGTGACCTGAACAACGCAGTCGCCGTACATGGCCTCTTTTTCCTTGGAGGTTCGTTTACGGTAGTTGTCGTATTCTGCGTACAACCGCAAAAAACGATCGTTCAGCTCGTCATATTTACGGGATACCTCATCGGCAGCATCCGGAGCTGCTTCCGCCTGCAGCGTCTCCTCCGGTGCTGCCTCCGGACCCCCTGCCTGCTGGTTAGCGTTCATTTCCTCCTGCGGTTTTTGCTCCCCGCCGGCGTTGTGATTCGCTTTTTTCATTTCTCTATGTCCTCCGTTTTTTCTTTATCCTCTCCATGGACCATCCGGGTCCCGAATTCGTTGATCGCACTGCGGATGAACCCGATATTGGAAACCACCCGCCCGTATTCCATTCGCTTCGGGCCCATGACGCCGATCCGGCCGATGATCCGATCGCCGAGACGGTACGTTGTCGTCACAAAACTACACTCCTGGAGCCCCTCCAGAGCGATCTCCTGACCGATCCGGATCATGAAAGGACGGCGCGGCATCTCAATCCGGGCACTCTTGTCTCTCCCGTCCGCGGATTCAGACAACGCGCTCTGTTCGGACGAAAGTTCGTGCACCTGCGTCCATTCCGGAGACTCGTTGAGAAAACCCGCGACGATGCCGTCGCGCGCGAGGGTGTCGAACAGCGTTTTCGCCTTGCGCACGTCCTGAAATTCCGGAAACGAAAGCAGCTTGTTGTGTCCGTCCATGTAAAGCTCCAGATTCTCCGCCTGCTTGATCGAGACATATGCTTCATAGAGCACCTGGTTGAGAAGGCTTTCAGGAAGATCGATCCGATGCCCCGCCGTCGAGACCGTCACCATCGTGATGTCGTCCAGCCGCATACCGGACAGTTCGCTTTCAATCGCCTGCGCAATCCGGTGCAATTGCTCCTCCCCGATCAGTTCAGGGATCCGCGCGATGCGGTCTTTGACCAGCCCGGCATTCAGCACTACGACCACCAGAACGCGGCCCGGCTCGATCATCATCATCTTGAGCTGGCGAAAGTGACTTTCGTTCAGTCGGGGGGTCAGCGCGACCGAGGTATACCCGGTTTTTTCCGTCAGAACACCCGCTGCACGCTTGAGCAAAAGTGTGATCTCGTCGACACCGTCGCGGATGTTTTCACGGATCTGCTCGATGTCGTCACGGCTGAGCGGACCTACGTCCATCAACGAATCCACGTACTCCCGGTATCCTTTGTCCGAAGGGATGCGTCCGGCGGAGGTATGCGGCTGTTCCAGGTAGCCCATCGACTCCAGTTCAGCCATTTCATTCCGCACTGTAGCGGAACTGATGTCCAGTCCATACTTCTGCACCAGCGTTTTGGAGCCGACAGGCTCTACCGTCTCGATATAATCGTCGACTACGGCCTTGAGAATCTGCTTTTTACGCGCGTCCAAGGACATATCCTGTCTCCTCTCCAAAAAAGCTTAGCACTCATATCTCCTGAGTGCTAAGCACAATCTACCATCGAACAGATAGAATGTCAAGGATAATCAAAGACCTTGGAATCAGACAAATTCCATGAAAACCTGATTGGCAAAATCGAAACCCGGCTCAGTCAGAGCCCACCCGCGGGCAGTCGAAGCAATCAACCCGCGCAGAGTCAGTTCTTCCAGCTCTTTTCCGAATTTCACCACAGGAGATTCTCCAAACCGTTGGGTATAGGAAGCTACATCCACCCCCGCGTCCGTGCGGAAGGCAAGCATCATAACCTCTTTCATTTGCGCAGAACGATCCAGGGTCTCTAGTACCTGCGCGGCTGAAAAAGGGGTCGTCCCTCCATTTTCCACCGCCTGAAGATATGCGTCCAGTTCAGCCGGGTTGGCCCGGCGTACGCCGCGGAAATACCCGTGAGCTGCACATCCGAACCCGAAATACTCTTCCGCCCGCCAGTACGTCAAGTTGTGGCGGCAGGCCCGGCCAGGCAACGCTGCACTGCTGATTTCGTAAGGCTGGCGTCCGCTTTCCCGAAGCATTCGACGGGTCTCGCGGTACATTGCACGTTCGACTTCCCCGTCGGGGAGGGAAAGATCACCTGACTCATACCAGTCAAAAAACGGAGTCCCCTCCTCGATCTGGAGCGAGTAGAATGACACATGGTCCGCACCGATGTCGATGACGCGGGCGACCGTTTCCCGCACATCCGCAAACGTTTGACCGGGTAACCCCAGCATGATGTCCACACTGAGATTGTCGAACCCCGCTTCTCGCGCGCCTGTGAACGCTTCGACGAAATCCGCCGCGGTATGGATCCGGCCGAGGCGCTGTAATAACGCCGGCTGCCACGCCTGCAATCCGAAACTGATCCGGTTGACCCCCCCTTTGCGCAACCGCTCGAAGTCTGCCTTCTGAACGGTGCCGGGATTTGCCTCGACCGTCACTTCAGCATTCTCCGCCAGCGGAAAGACTGTACGCAAGCAGTCCAGAAGCCCTGTCAGCCGTTCGGCTCCGGCAAGTGTCGGAGTCCCGCCACCGATATAGGCCGTCTGCAGAGGAACCGGAGGGCAGTCGGGGGAGCACAATGTGCCGGTCTGCCGGATCTCCCGCTCCAGCGCGCGCAGATAGCGGTCGATGTCTCCGATCCGTCCGGCATAAGAGGGAAAATCACAATAGAAGCATTTGCGTGCGCAAAATGGAAAATGGAGATAGACCGAAGACGGAAAATCATCCATGGGAAGAAACCCTATCCGCGGCCGCTTGCCGTCCATCCAGCAGTTCGACCGCTTTTTCAACATGATCCAGAAAACGCCGGAAACTCGGCGATAGATTGCGATCGACGTCCATATGCCTGGAAATATCCCGACACCAGGTGTGTTTGAACTGGCCGACCGCCGGATAGCCGATCCGGATGATACGATCCGCAGACTCCGGATGAACACACCGTGCAAGCACTTCCCAGGTACCGCAAACGCTGTCCTGTTTATACCTGTCCGCAACCCGCAGATCCGCGTCCGGATACGCTGCCAGGATCGCCTCGCGGTCGCCGAGCAGCCACGCTTCGATTTCTTCGACGCAGATCCCGATCACGTGCGGTACAGGAAATGCAAACCGGCGCAGGACGGACCGGATCTCCTCCTCTATCTGTTCCGGAGGGATGTCGTCGGCGTCCATCACAACGATCAGGATGTTTTGCGCCGGATCCATGACATGAGCATACGCACGGGATTTGGCAGGCAGCAGATCGAGCAATCCCACCGAATCCCGCACGGGACGCTTATACGGGTCGACCGGCATGTACCCTTTTCCGCGGTGCGGGCGGATGCTGAAGGTATATTCATATCCCCTTCGCTTCTGCAAACTGTGGAGTATGGACGCCAGAACCAGCGTTCCCGATCGATCTTCGGAAAGGATTTCAAGATGCATCATCGTCCTCCGGTTCGAAGTGGCCGCTGTACCACATCGATCCCATCCCGATGCCTTCGGCATACAAAGCCCGGACCACCGGATCCGCACCTGCACAGCGTGCCCGTGCGGTGTCTGCCTCCGTATCCGGAGAGAGAGGTTTGCGTTCAAACACCCACACTTCGTCGGGAGACATGGACTCCAATAGATATGGATTGTGGGTTGTAAAAAGAATCTGCGATTCCGGTCTGCGGAGTGAGTAGGCTCTCAGTTCTTCGGCCAGAATATCGATGGACTCATGGTGCAGCCCTTCGTCCGGGTTGTCGATACACAACAGCGGGCGGGGTCGCGGATCCTCCAGCATCAGGAGATAGGTGAACAAACGGCGGGAAGCCGCCGACACTTTCCCGTCAAGCACTGCACGATCGATGGGACGACGGCCGGGCATTTTGTCCCGGATGCGCGCCATAATCCTTTCATACGCTTTGGGGTCGGCTTCTCGGTGATAGTGCAGTACGTTCTCCACATTGGTGCCGTCCGGCGCGATATGGCGATGACCGCCGGAGGAAGAAGAAGACGCCGCAACCGGTTCTCCATCTGCCGGAAGGAAATCGCAGAAAAACCATCGGGTCAGCATGTTGTAAAGCGCGTGCAGGAGAGGATGATTGACCAGCGCGCCAAATGTGCCCAGGCCTGTCGCGTCTTCATTCCCCACCCCCGCTTCGGGGATCTTACCGCCGTCCTCCACTCGTCCGTGACCGCGGTCCAGCCGCATCAGGGTAACAGTGGTCCGGGAAGCAAAATCGGCACGCAGCAGTTCTTCTTCACTCACATGCGGACGCCCGAACCGGTCGCAGTCGAATACCACGTGATACAGGACGGTCTCTTCGGGATCGGGCAATCGTACCGCGAGGTCGAAGGCGACCGGATCGGGTCCTCCATTGGACCGCAGCTGTGTGAACCCTTTCCTGCCGTGAAGTGTGGAGGCGTACCGTACACCGTGCCGGACTGTATCCGACAGGAACCGCATGGCGTGAAACAGGGAACTCTTGCCGGTATCATTGCGTCCGATCAGTGCGGTCAGCGGCTCCAGCGGAATGGCAGGGACCAGTCCGGCGGCAAGTGCGCGTTCCGGATCTTTGCTGTCGTCGAACACATCTTCACCTATGACACCGACGCAGGTATCGCGCAACATTTCAAAATTGCGGACACGAATGCCCAGAAGCATCGCCTGCACCTCCTTGCCCGTAAATCCGGGGTCGTTCAACATCACGCGTCCTGACTCACCGGCGGTACAGAAGTGGCAGGGACACCGGTTGACGCGATTTCCTTGAGCGCGGCGGTCAGCCCGGCCATGCCCTGGAGCTCGGACGGGATAATGATTTTGGTTGCCTGTCCATTGGCGACCTTTTCCATTGTCTCCAGACTGCGGATCGCGATCAGCGCACGGTCTGCGCCGACGTCTTTGATCATGCGCAATCCGACTGCTGTAGCCTCCTGGACCACGCGGATGGCTTCCGCCTCGCCCTCGGCCCGACGGATCTGGGATTCTTTCTGTGCTTCCGCACGCAGGATTGCCGCAGTCTTTTCCCCTTCCGCCACGCGGATGGCAGCTTCCTTTTCGCCCTCGGCGCGCAGGATGTTCTCACGTTTCTCGCGCTCCGCTTTCATTTGCCGTTCCATGGCGACCTGGATCTCTTTGGGCGGGATGATGTTTTTAAGTTCCACACGGTTCACCTTAATGCCCCACGGATCGGTCGCTTCATCCAGGATAATGCGCATCTTCGTGTTGATGAGATCGCGTGACGTCAAGGTTTGATCCAGTTCCAGATCGCCGATGATATTACGCAACGTGGTAGCGGACAGGTTTTCGATCGCCATAATCGGATGTTCGATTCCGTAGGTGTACATTTTGGGGTCCGTAATCTGGAAAAACAGTACGGTATCGATCATCATCGTGACATTGTCTTTTGTAATCACCGCCTGGGGCTGGAAATCCGCGACCTGTTCCTTGAGCGAGACCACCTTGGCAATCCGGTCCAGAAAAGGAAGCTTGACGTGGATGCCCGTCAACCAGGTTGCATGGTATCCCCCCAGGCGTTCAACGACAAAATTGGTCGCCTGCGGTACGATGCGGACGTTCTTGACGACAATCAACAGGATCAGAACCAGAATGACTGCCAACGTGATGAGGAAAGCCGGGTTGCTGCCGGCGGCTGTAAGGACGGGAATCATTGCACGAATCATGGATGCTGCTCCTCCTGTTTCTATTCATGGTTCTGCTCTTGTGCAGTGGCATTTGTCACTTTGCTGTCGAGACGGATCACCGCGTGCACACCCCGTATTTCGGTAATCACGGTCATGGAACCGGCTGGAATGCGGGACGAGTCGATACTGACCGCGCTCCAGATCTGACCCATGGAACGGACCTGCCCCCGGCCGGTGACCGGATCGATCTCCTCGATCACAAGGGCCGGTTGTCCGACAAACCGGTCCGCATTGGTCGGAACGACTTCCCGGCCGGACAGTCCCAGGTGCGGGCGCAGACGCAAAAATACGAACAACAGGATCCCAGAGAGGATCAACATCACAAGGACCTGAAGCCAGATCCCGCCGCCCAGCAGGTCGACCGCCAGCGCGCCCAGACATCCGACCACAAACCAGATGGAAACCAGATTGACGGTAGACGCCTCCAGAACGAGAAAAGCGATGGCCAGCACCAGCCAGATGATCCAGGCCTGGACACCGAACAAGTTGTACAACATCAAGGGATGATCAGTCATCCGTTTTCCTCCCTGCCGCTGCTCTGCTGGTCCACGGTGATGCGGACCGATTGGGAAGTGTTTCTTACCAGTACCTCGAGCAATCCCTTTTTCAGCAAACTGTTCGACATCATCCGCGCCAGCGCTACCGCGGCAACAATACTGACGGGAATGGCGACGAGGATGTTGATCGGAATCATCGCCAGGTACCGGAGACGTCCAGCCAGCTTGTTCCGCACAGGCAACGCCGGTATCACAGTAACCGGTTCCACGCTGACCGATCGATTCGCTTCCGGAACCGGTTCGGGTGCCGACAGGCGATCCAACCGGTCCTGACTGGCGTCGAGCGCAGATACACTGGATGGATTGTGTTCGTCCAGCAGAACCAGGTTTCTGTAATATTCCGCTTCAGCGCGCGCGAGTTCGAGTTCACGGCGCAGCCGTTCCTGTTCTTCCATACGTGTCCTCCTCGCTGCGTCCGCCCGCCCGTCTCCTATTCGTATCGCCCGGAGAATGACGGAGGTAACGCACCGGATTTACTCCTCCAGCAGTTTTTTTACCTTGCGTCGCATACGCATCGCCCGCATTTTTACTGCTGCCTCCGTTGTTTGCTCCTCTTCGGCAATACGAGCGTAATCCATATCTTGCTCAAAAATCATCTGATACAGCTTGCGGTCCTTCCCGTCCAGCTGTTCCAGCGCGGCACGCACATCGATTCCGGTGTCCATCCGGTCTTCTCCCGCAGAGGTGGACAGAGACAGATCGCTTTCGAGTCCATCTGTTGAAACCTGCCCTGCTGCACGCATTGCGGTGCGCCGCAACCGGCGCACCATGTGCAGCGCGGTGACATACAGCCACCCCGCGGGATTGGGGTGTACCATCAGCGAAGCAACACGTTCTGTAGCGGCCAGAAACGTCATTTGCACGCTCTCGTCCGCCTGGTCCGGAGAAGCGGTCAAGCGGAGACAATGCCCCCGCAGGCGGGGTCCATATTGACGGAACATCTGATCCAGGAATGACTGTTCTTCGTTTGTCAGCATCGAAGGAAACGCCTTTCCGGCCGGAACGTATCACCGGTCCTTTCTCGGACTCTCCCATTTTAGCGCAATCGTGTGAGACCTGCCTGTATGCTATGATATCCGCATATCAGACGGGAGGACAATCATGGAATACGAACAAGACAATCTGGCTTCCGGTGCCGGATTCATTGCGGGAGATTTGTATTGCGGTCTGGTCGTTGTGGAACCGCATAACCGGGTGTTTGATTTTACAGTCGACCAGGTTCCCTGCCGCGTATATATGAAAACCGCGTCGACCGCTCCGGGTCGCATGGACGTGGTGTTCAACTTCAAGCTTCCCGCACCCGCCCGCTTCCGGGTGGATCTCCTGCTCCCGCAGGATTGTGTCAATGCGTTTGTGACATTAAACGACCTGCGGCTGATCGGATGGTTTTCCGAAGCCATCCCGGAAGATCCGGGATTTGATATACCACCTGCCTGCGACGACGGTTCGGAAACGGTCTCGACACTCAGCCCCGGGCAGTTTCAGTCTCTTAATTTCATGTGGATGGACAAAGACGAGCTCGTTTTTCACCTGTTCTTTTGACGGTTACTCCCGGTTGATGTACGCGGCGGCACGGGAACCGGCCACCCACCCCGTCGAAAAGGCCGCCTGGAGATTGTATCCGCCGGTGTCGCCGTCGATGTCGATGATCTCCCCCGCCGCAAACAGTCCCGGGTAATCTTTGACACCCATCGTCCGGGGATTAATCGCGCTCTGCGCGATTCCGCCCGCGGTGACCATCGCCTCTGCGTATCGTGCGGGGCCTTCGATCCGGATCTCCAGACGCTTACAACGTTCAGCGGCTTCCCGGACGCGCTTGGCGGGCAGGGTGCCGGCCGTCAAGCCTGCATCGATCCCGGCCTGACGAAGGACAACCGATGTCAATGAAGCAGGCAACAGCCCGGCCAGCGCGTTGACTGCCGTCTTGCGCGGCGCGGCGCGAAGCATTCCCTCCATCTGCGCAATGAGTTCATCGGGAAGGATATCCGGCAGCAAATCAACCTGTATAACATACGCTACCTCGCCGGACCATGATTCCGAAAGGTTGCGGGACAACCGCAAGACGACCGGACCGGACACACCGCGATGCGTAAACAACAACGCTCCCTCCGCACGTCCTGCCGGCTCTGCCCTGCCTTCCTCCGTTTTCCGGATGAGCACAGCCCGCACCGGATCGACAGAAACCCCGGCCAGTCCCGGCACCCATCTGTCGGTACTTCTTACGGGAGCAAGTGCCGGTCGTGTCGGAACAACCGGTATGCCCAGTTTGGCCGCCCATCGCAACCCGTCACCGTCACTGCCGGTCGCGGGATATGACAATCCACCGGTCGCAAGCACGACCGCAGTGGCCTCCCAACCGGTACGATCCCCGGTCACCAGCCGGAATCGGTCGCCGTCCGGGACGATCCCGCGGATGCGCACCCCCGTCCGCACTTCCACACCGGCCTCTATACAGGCTTCCAGCAAAGCATCACGCACATCCGAGGCGCGATCTGAACGGGGAAACACCTTTCCGGTGTCCTCACGGATCAGGGGAACCCCCCGGGATTCAAACCAGGCAATGGTGTCACGGTTGGACAATGCGCGGAAAGCGGGATACAGGAACCGTCCGTCGCCAAAAAAGGCCGCCGTCATCTCGGACCATTCCCCTTCGTGGGTCACGTTGCAGCGACCTCCTCCGGTGAGCAGCAGCTTGCGTCCCGGCTCCGGATTCCGATCGAACAGGATCACACCGGCACCATCGGACGCAGCCGCATAAGCGGCCATGAGGCCGGCGGGACCGGCTCCCACCACCGCGACCATCGGAATTTTATCAAAGCGGGTCATTTTCCGAGCGCATCCAGATGCTTGCCGATATGGCGGATCAGTCCCGCCGTATAGGCATCTTCGTGCCGGTATAAACCGGTGTATATACGCTCGCGGAAGCTGATTTCTCCTGATGCTTTTCCGGCTTGCAGAATCAGGCCATACGAAATATGCAAGGCCTGCCGAGCATCGTCCCGGTCCAAGTAACAGGACAACCGGTCGTCCGGAGTGACATCAAGGGCGGGAATCGTGTCGGACGATGTGCCGATGTGATAGTACCGCCTGGCTTCCTCGACATGTTCCAGTGCGAAAACGTGCAGTTCCCGATAGAGCGCCGGCTCCCGAACGGCGATGACGCGCAGTGCTTCAAGCCAGCTCGTTCCTGCGGTTTTGACATGGACACGCTCCTGTGTCAGCCTGCCGACTGCAGGAAATATGGTGAATTTGTCGCTTCCGGAATGCACACTGATCTTGTAACCCAGGAGATCCGCGATCCGGGCATGGAGCGCAAACTCCGTCTCAAACCGTGCAGGGTCCCCGATGTAGTCGATCCCTTTTTGGAATTCACCGCAAAACCGGGGCGCAAGGCTGGTCACGACGACATCCGCATCCAGCAGTTCCCGCGCGACGATGTAATGGGCAGCTGGATCGGTGGACGTTAGTGTCTCGTCGATCGACATTTCAAAATCGATGGGACGTCCCGCGGTGACGATCAGACTGTGATAGATGCCGACGGTGTAGGAAATCGCAGCCTGGTAGACCAGAACGATGCGCACGAGCCGTTCCAGGTCGATGAACGGGCCGCCGTCGACCGGCACCTGCCGGCCGAGATACTTTTCTTCATAGTGTTCCCGCAAATCTGCAGGCAGACTCTCATAGAGGGCTTTTGCTTCTGCCTCACCCAGCCCTGCCGCCGTATTGTCGATCTGCTCGGAACAGTCCAGCGTGATCATCGTATAACCGCATCGCAGCGCATACCGGATCTCATCCGGGGTCTTGAGATGATCCCCGTCGGCACCGTACCCGTCGGTATAGCCTTCTTCAAACACCGCGAACGCAGCAGCGGCCAGTACCTCTTCGTATGTGCGGCCCGTGAGATTCAACTCCCGGATCGACTGCTGTGCAAGAACCGGAAAAACGCCGCGTCCCCGGATCGCGTGGAGATGTCCGCCGGAAGCGATGCCCAGCCGGTCGCCAAGGCCGAGAGTAAACGGCCTGCCGCGGTGAGGAACCGGAGCTGTATAAGGAAAATGACACATCAGAGCAAGTGCGTTATGGCTCGAGAGCGGCCCGACAAATACCGGTGCACCGCCGGCCTCGGTTTGTTCACCGTCCAGATCCCGACCCGGATGCTGCCCGCCGGTCACAACCAGCTGTTTTCCTTCCGGGAAACGCGTGACGGCAAACATCCGGCCTTCGCTGACCTGCGCAGGGATGCAGCCCTGCCTGATGCCCTGGATGATGGTTCCGATGTCAGTAAGCATATCGATACCCCCGGGTACTGTGATTGAGCTGATTTGAATCCTCATCAGTATAGCAGTCACATCCGCTGCGGGGCATCCGTCAACCGCGTGAAGACGGCCCCTGGAAATACCGCAGTTTTGCATAAAAACACATTTTGGCATCGTCTTCCCGTGGGGGATCGGCTATAATTCTATCCATAGTGTCTTTCGGGCAGAATCCGCATTTCCCAATTTTGCACAGGAGGTATCTATGGACAAATTCTTCGGCATCAAAAAGGCCGGATCCAATG
>CAZBKR010000044.1:0-13298 GCA_964492455.1 uncultured Oscillospiraceae bacterium | reverse complement strand
TATGCCTGCCGCATCAAAATGGTGCCGCTCAGCAATGTGGCCAATGCGGAGAAAAAAGTACCCCGCGAGTGGATCAACGAGGAAGGGAATGCGGTCAACGAGAAATTCATCGAGTACTGTCTGCCCCTGATCGCCGGCGAATCCTCCCCGCCGATGGTGGACGGACTCCCGAAGTTCGCTTCGCTTCGCAAAGTCAAGGTGTGATCCAGACTTTTACGAACCGTGCGGACTATCATAGCAGTAAGTGAATAAAGTCCCGGCGTCGTTCCACTGCAGGCGATGCCGGGATTTTTCACTCGGTCAGATGACGGGAGGGAGGGGGAGAAAGGCGCCTGGGCCAGATCCGGCCAAAGAGGAGATCTACCAGGTAGTACCGGAACCGGCCACGTTTCCTGATATACAACCTTATCACTGCGGACAGAAGCTCTTGCGCACGGGAAAGATCATCCGGCAGCGGATTTTCTCCGCCATATACCGATGCGACATGGCGATCGGCGAGCCAGCGCAGATGGGAATCGAGACCGCCTCTCTCCGGCAATCCGCCGGCAGCAGCCAGCCGGTCCAGATAGCCAAACGTGGTGTCCGATGCTTCGGGCCGGTAACCGATTTTAGCGAGCAAACCGGTGACTGCGCGCCAATAGTAAGGCATCATGCCGGTATCGTCGCCTGCCCGCATCCGCACAAAGGAAACCTTGTACCACAGGACGCGTCTCTTGTACCAGATCCCGGCGACGGACAAGAGCGCTGCTCCCGCGGCGACGAGCAGGACGAATAAGGCGACGCGACGGACGACGGAGGTGTCATCATCCCCTGTAACCGGCGGGGGCAAGGTAGGCGTCGGGTCGGCCGGACGTGTAGTGGGCTCCGGTTGTGGCGTCACCGTGACAGTCGGGGTGGGGGTTGGAGTCGGGAGAGCGTAGTCGTATCCCGGCGTGGCGTCGACAGCAATCCATCCTACCCCGTTGAGGTAGACTTCGCACCAGGCATGCGCCTGTCTGCCTGTCACGAGGTATTCGAATCTCCCATCCTCCTGTTCTTGTCCTCCCGCGGGCATCGCGAATCCTTCCACATAGCGGGCCGGGATACCGGCAGCACGCGCCAGTATGGCAGTGGCAGTCGCATAGTATGTGCAGTATCCGATGCGGCTTTCTAAAAACCAGGCAACAAAATCCGAGTCCTGCGGTACGTCCGGCACCACAAGGCTGTAGGCGAATCCGGTTTGAAAAAACGACTCGATCCGAAGCACCGCCTCATACGGATTCCGTGCGCCGTTCACAATTTCAAAGGCAGTGTTCCGGACGGAAGCAGGTAACGTGTCCGGGAGCTGGAGACAGGCGGCAAGGTATTCCGGATCTGTGCCTGCCGTTTCAGGAGCAGAGGCAGAGGAGAGGATCTGCCTGTCTACAGGCGTGTTCAGGATCTCTTCGGTCAACATTTGAAAGGCTGGATCGTCCACCCGCATCACCCGGGAAACGACGGTATAGGAATCGCGCACGCGAAGCGATCGCTGCGCGAACAGCTCACCGGAGTCGTCGTATAACACATCAAAACCTGTTTCCGGCAGAACCCGGAGCACCCGACCCGGTGTGAACAGCGAACTGCCGGTATTGGTCAGCATCCGGATCTGGTAAGGAATCGTGTCGTAGAGTACACCCTCCACCAATGCAGATGGCCACAGTGTCTCGATCGGAAGAAAGAGGTCAAACGCTATCCGTTGACTTTCCGGCGGGACTTGCCTGGCCGGATCCAGCCGGTGTTCTTCCGGTTCTGTGTTCCGGAGCCAGCGGTCGCCGGTATAGGTGTCGTGGATGGTACCCCGCAATAGAGACGGACGTTCAGCGACGACCGAGAGCACCGGCTGAGAGGAGGGGGAGACGGTTCCGCCCAGCGTAGTTCCATCCGGATAGAATCCAAAGGAGGAAATACTGAAGACATCGCGGGATCCCCCTTGTCCCCATTGAAACGGGATCCGGTCCGTCAACCGGTCGATCCAGCCGATGAATGGATCAGATCTGAGCTTTGTTGTGTCTGCAGGCAGGAGCCATACCGGTGTGATGGCCAAAAGAACCATCAGGGGAATGGCGGTCAGAGACAGAACCGGACGGGAGAGATACCTGCCGCCCGGGCGTGGATATCGTTTTCTGGATCCAGCCACTTGTGCTGCTACGAGGTAGGCTGCGGTGATCGATGGAACGGTCCAGAGCAGAATCCTGGTATCGCCGTAGTAATAGGCATACCCCGCAATCCCGGCGACCAGTCCAAAAGCCAGCAAGGGCAGGCGGAACCGCAAAGCCGTGAGCCAGGCACCGAGTGACAGGGCAGCACAGACCGTCAGCTGGAAAGCGGTTTCATAAGCGGGATTCATCGGTTGCCAGCCTGTGATATGCAGCCCGGCCCAGACAAAATAGTCCGCCAGATCCTGCAGGGAAGACCGGATCGGGTCGCGGAATACAAACAGCGAGGCCGATAAGAGAGTGAGCGAAATCAGCACACACCAGCGATTCCAGAACAACAGCGAAAAACAGAGCAGCGCGGCAGCGGTTATGAGGGAAGTTGAACCGATCGTCAGATCAGGTGCTGCTGTTCGGAGGAAAAGAACTCCCAGGGGAGCCGCCAGCAACCAGGCGATCAGATGCCGGGCTGCCGCTTCAGCCCAGGACGTCCGCATACGCGCTTTCATGTCTGGCTCCCGTCCGCTGCTTTGACCGCAAGCGGTTCCGAGTGAGTGCGAGCCGGCAGAATGCCCATGTCAGGATCCGCAATCAGGCACAGGATACCTGCCTGATCCAGACGTCGGGCTTCTTCCTCCGGTAGTGAACCTGTGGCCACATCCTCCACGGCCACGACCAGCGTGATGGAGATCCCCGCGCCTGCAAGAGAGACCAGCAATGCCGACAGATGCTCGTTCGGGAGGGGACCGATCACCACCAGATGTCCTCCCGAGGAAAGCACTGGTGACTCAAACTCCAGCATTTCTCCCGCACTGCAGGATCCGTTCAGAACCATGTTTGACAGAAATCCATAAAACCGCGACACATCGGAGGCATCAAAGCCGTGGAGATGCAGAAAATCGTCCGCGTGGGTGGTAAGCCGGATCGGGCGACCTGCCTCCAGAAAAGCGGCGCAGAAAGAAAACGCCGCTTCAATCAACGCGTCTTCGTACCGTATCTGTCCTATCCATGACCGGCTGCCGGCCTGCGCATCCAGCACAAAGGCAATTTCATCCCGCGTTGTGCTGTCGAATTCCTTGACCATCCAGTCACCCATTCGCGATGTCAGCTTCCAGTGCACCCGCTTGAGCGGGTCCCCGTTCCGCCAGGAACGTATTTCCCGGATGGACGTCAAGTCTTCGGTAAAGTCACGTCGCGAAGTCGGTTTTTCATCCAGGACTGCGAGGCTTTCTCTCGAAACGGGAACGGGGATACGACGAGGCCAGACTGCAACCTCCGTCAAAGGAGTACCACGGGGGTTGCACCGGAGCGGCAAAAGCCCGAACGGATCCAGCAACATCAGACCGGTCACTCCCAGCCGGTACGTGCCGCGATAGGGACACGTCATGTCGAGATCGAAGTCATGACGGGCAAAGGGAGCCAGTGAAAGGACGGTAACCTCAGGCGTCCCGCTGAGCAATGAGCGGAAGGTTTCGTATGTCAGCTCCATCCAGAATATAGGAAAAGGTGCCCGGTTGTGAATGCGCACGTGCATCGCGGCAGACTGTCCTTTGACGGGATCCCTGCTGTCTGTCTGGACATGTATGGTAAGGAGAGAAGCCGTTACCAGATGCCAAAGCAATACACCTGCCAGCAGCACACCTAAAGTGAATGCAGCCCAGCTCAGCAGCAAGTCACCGGTATACAGCATGGTTCCGGTCAGGACGGCGAACAGGAAAAGAGCCGCCCGGAACGACCCGGCTGTCCTGCGCCGACGCCTGTGTTTCATAGCGCTCCGGGCACAACCACGCCGGACAGCACATTCTGGATGACATCCTGCGCGGTACGTTTTTTGAGACGCGCTTCCGGTCTGAGGATCAGACGGTGCGAGAAGACCGGATAGATCATGCGCTGCACATCGTCCGGAATCACATATGCACGGTTTTCGAGCAATGCCCAGGCTTTGGAGATCAGCATCAGGGACAAGGCTCCGCGCGGACTGATCCCTAAAGCAACGTCCGAATGGGTTCTGGTGGATGCGGCCAGGAGTGCGATGTATTCCCGGATGGGTTCCGCGCAGTGGATCTGATCTACCTGCCGCTGTAATGATACGACGGTGGCTGCGTCGATAACCGGTTCCAGTATGTCCAGCGGGGAGTCCCCGTTGAATCGATCCAGAATGGCCATTTCCTGCGCAAGACTTGGATATCCCAGGGCGATCCGGATCAGAAACCGGTCCAGCTGAGCCTCCGGCAGCGGATAGGTTCCGACATATTCGACCGGATTTTGTGTCGCAAGCACCATAAAAGGCTGCGGGAGTACATGGGTTCGTCCGTCGACCGTGACCTGATTCTCCTGCATGGCTTCGAGGAGGCTGGACTGGGTTTTGGGTGAGGTACGGTTGATCTCGTCCGCGAGTACGATCTGGCTCATGATCGAGCCGGGGCGATAGAGGAGTTCTCCACCCGGTCCGTCGGGGACAGAATAACCGGTGATGTCGGACGGCATAATGTCCGGAGTGAACTGAATGCGCTTGAAGGAACACCCGAGCGAGCGGGCAAGCGCGGTCACCAGTGTGGTTTTCCCGATGCCGGGCACGTCTTCAAGCAGGACATGCCCTCTGCAGAGCAGGGCAGCGAGGATGAGATTGATCGCGAATTCCTTGCCGACAACCACACGCCCGATGTTGTCCCGGATGGCTTCCAGGGTTCCTTTGATCTGCATGTTTCCACCTCGCGTTCCACGATTACTGGATATCAAAGATATCTTACCATACGCGGTTACCGCATCTGGACAATCCTCGTGTTGTGCTGTAAAATAGCAACGCGTTGTTCGGGATTTCCGGATATGCGGGTGTAGTTCAATGGCAGAACTTCAGCCTTCCAAGCTGACCGCGTGGGTTCGATTCCCATCACCCGCTCCACAATGGACAGGCGGTTTCCGATCCGGAGACCGCCTGTTCTACAACCGGGGTCCGGCAGCGCGAAACGGGCCTATAGCTCAGGTGGACAGAGCAACAGCCTTCTAAGCTGTGGGTCGCAGGTTCGAGTCCTGCTAGGCTCGCCAAAATGCCGTCTGTAGTGATACGGGCGGCTTTTTTTCGGAAAACGTGCCCCGGCCCGGGTCTGCTATAATCGATGGAGATATGCAACTGGAGGAGGATTTCCTTTGGCTTTGACCGATACGACAGCAACCCAGTACGACAATGAAAGCATCTCATCCCTCAAAGGCGCGGACCGCGTACGGCTGCGCCCGGGCGTCATATTCGGTTCAGACGGACTGGATGGATGTCAGCATTCCTTTTTTGAGATCTTGTCCAACTCTATCGACGAAGCCCGTGAGGGATTTGGCGACCGGATTGATGTCCGCCGTTTCCGTGACGGGACACTGGAAGTGGAAGATCGCGCCAGAGGGATTCCTCTGGACTGGAACGCAAAAGAGAACCGTTACAACTGGGAACTGGTGTATTGCGAGCTGTATGCGGGCGGCAAATACAACAACAATACAGGCAGCAATTATGAATTCAGCCTGGGACTCAACGGGCTGGGGGCTTGCGCCACACAGTATGCCAGTGAATATTTCGAGGTGGTCTCCTGGCGCGACGGACACAAATATACCGTACACTTCGAACGGGGAGAAAACGTCGGCGGACTGCAGAAAGAAGAGGTCCGGTCGCGCCGGACGGGCACACTGCAGCGGTGGAAGCCGGATCGGGAAGTCTTCACCGAAATCAACATACCGCTTTCCTACTTTACCGAAACCCTCAAACGGCAAGCTGTTGTCAACGCGGGAGTCCGGTTTGTGTTGTGGGACGAGGATAGCGGACAGGAGTATGAGTTTTATTATCCGGAGGGCATACTCGGATATGTCGCCGAAGTAGACCATGAGAGCGGTTTTACCGCACCTTCGATTTTTGAAGGCACTGGACAGGGACGCGACCGTGACGACAAAGAAGAATACCGGGTGAAAGCGGCGGTGGCATTTTGTTTTAATAACGAGATCAACCTGCTGGAGTATTATCACAATTCCAGCTGGCTGGAACACGGCGGTTCTCCGGACCGCGCGATCCGCAATGCATTCATCTACGTGATCGACAGGTTCTGTAAAGAACAGGGGAAATATAAAAGCGGGGAGAGTAAAATCACGTTTGCGGATGTCCAGGACAGTTTGATTCTGGTCTCCTCTTCTTTTTCCACTACGACCAGCTATGAAAATCAGACAAAAAAAGCAATCAACAACCGCTATGTGCAGGAGTTTATGACCGATCTGGTCAAGACGCGTCTGGAGATCTGGTTTATCGAAAACAAGACCGAGGCAGATCGCGTAATCGAACAGGTGCTGGTCAACAAGCGAAGCCGGGAGAACGCGGAGAAACAGCGGTTGACGCTGAGAAAAAAACTGACCGGCAACATCGACATATCGAACCGGGTGAAAAAGTTTGTCGACTGCCGCACCCGCGATGTGAACCGCCGGGAACTGTATATCGTGGAGGGGGATTCCGCGCTGGGATCCTGCAAGATGGGCCGGGATGCCGAGTTTCAGGCCATCATGCCATTGCGGGGAAAGATCCTGAACTGTCTCAAGGCCGGATATGAGGGCATCTTCAAAAGTGACGTCATCGTCGATCTCATAAAAGTACTGGGCTGCGGGGTCGAGATCCAGAGTCGTCACAACAAGGATGTGGCCGGATTTGACCTGTCCGCTCTCCGATGGGACAAGGTGATCATCTGTACCGACGCGGATGTGGACGGATATCACATCCGGACCCAGATTCTCGCGATGATGTATCGCCTGATGCCGCGCCTGATCGAAGCGGGCAAAGTGTTCATAGCGGAAACACCGTTGTTTGAAATCATCTGTAAAGGACGCCGAGACAGGGAAGAGACCACCCATTTTGCATTTGACGAGCGGGAGAAGGCCGAAATCCTCGCAAAACTCGGAAACGAGCGATGCACGATCCAGCGGTCCAAAGGACTGGGTGAAAACAATGCGGATATGATGTGGCTCACGACGATGAACCCGGAAACCAGGCGCCTGATCCAGATTGTTCCGGCGGAAGCCGCTCTTACTGCAGCGGTGTTCGATCTGCTGCTCGGAGACAATCTGGCGGGCAGGAAAGCCCACATTGAACAAAATGGAAGCCGATACATCGACGACCTCGATATCGGCTGACAACCGGACGGATTACTCTGTCCGGCAGGGAGCGTACGCATGCCGAAAGAAAGAAAGACAAAAGAAAAAAAAGAGATCAATGAACCCGTTGTTCCGCACATCCAGGCACAGCCGATCACGGATACGCTGGAGCTCAATTTCATGCCATATGCCATGAGCGTCATCGTCTCCCGCGCCATCCCGGAGATCGACGGATTCAAACCGAGTCACCGCAAGCTGCTCTACATGATGTACCGTATGAACCTGCTGGGCAGCCAGCGGATCAAGTCGGCCAATGTGGTTGGCCAAACCATGCAGCTCAACCCGCACGGAGACCTCGCGATTTATGAAACGCTGGTCCGGTTGACGCGGGGCAATGAATCACTGCTTCACCCTTACATTGACTCCAAAGGAAATTTCGGGAAACAGTATTCCCGCGACATGCAGTATGCTGCATCCCGGTATACCGAGGTTCGACTGGAAAAATTTGCGGAGGAGATTTTCCGCGGACTGGATCGGGACGCGGTGGATTTCTGCGACAACTACGACGGGACCATGAGGGAGCCCACATTGCTTCCGGCCTCGTTTCCCAGCGTTCTGGTCAATGCCAATCAGGGCATTGCCGTCGGTATGGCCAGCAATATATGCCCTTTCAATCTGCGGGAGGTGTGCGAGGCAACGATCGCCTATCTGAAAGATCCTGGAACGGATTTGATGGACATCCTTCCAGCCCCTGATTTTCCGTCCGGCGGCGAGATCATCTATAACGCGGACGACATGCGTCGTGTTTTATCCACCGGGCGGGGTTCGGTCCGTCTGCGCGCCAAATACAGAATCGACAAAAAAAACGGGGTCATCGAAGTCTATGAGATTCCATATTCCACCACCGTGGAAGCAATCATCGACGAGCTGTCGGAACTGGTGAAAAGTAACAAGATCAGAGAAATCGCCGACGTGCGGGATGAGACCGACCTGAACGGACTCCGGATCGCCATCGACTATAAAAAGAGTGCGGATCCGGAAATTCTGATCCGGAAATTGTTCCGCCAGACCTCCATGCAATCCTCCTTCAGCTGTAATTTCAACATTCTGATCAACGGGATGCCGCGCGTACTGGGCGTCAAGCAGATCCTGGGGGAATGGCTTTCCTGGCGCAGATCCTGCGTCAAACGGGAAACCGCCTTTGAACTCCAGCGCAAGCAGGACCGGCTCCATCTCCTGCTGGGAATGGAGAAAATTCTGCTGGACATCGACAAGGCAGTTGCGATCGTCCGTGAAACAGAAAAAGAAGCGGAAGTGATCCCCCGCCTGATGGCCGGATTCGACATCGACGAAATCCAGGCTGAGTACGTTGCGGAAATTCGTCTCCGGCATCTGAACCGCGAATACATTTTGTCGCGGGTGGCAGATATCCAAACTTTGAGAGAAGAGATCGAAGACCTGCAGGACGTGTTGTCCGACAAGGAGCGGTTGGACGGGATCATCATACAGGCGTTGACATCCGTTGCAAAAAAGTACGGAGCCGAACGGCGGTCCACCATTGTACCGGATGAGGAGATCGAGGAGATTTCGGATCACCAGATGATCGAGGACTTCCGGCTGCGGCTGTACCTGACGGCGCACGGGTATGTGAAAAAACTGGCGTTGACGTCTCTGCGGAGTGCCGGGGATTTGAAAACTAAAGAAGAAGACTGGATTGTTCAGGAGATCGAAAGCCACAACAAGGCGGAGCTGGTGTTCTTTACAGACCGATGCAACGCTTACAAACTCAGTGCTTATGAAATCAGAGATCATAAACCCTCGGACATGGGAGAGTACACACCCAATCTGCTGTCTCTCGAAGAAGGGGAACGCGTCATATATCTGGTCGCAACAGACGATTACGCGGGTTATGTGATGATCGGATTTCAAAACGGGAAAATCGCCCGCATTCCTCTCAATGCGTACGAGACAAAAACACGCCGCCGCAGGTTGATCAACGCATACGCCTCCGCATCTCCCGCGGTGGCTGTGAACCATTCCATCACCGAAGAGCCGTATGCCGTCTTTTCGAGCAATAACCGGATTCTGGTGTTTGACAGCAAGGATGTACCCGAAAAAGCGACGCGCACCGCACAGGGGGTCCAGGTACTGCTTTCGAAGAAAGGAAGCGTTATGACCGGTCTCAAGCGGGTGGAGGAAGCGGGCATAAAGGATCCAAAGTCCTACCGCGCACGCAAAATTCCGGCAGCGGGCTCACAGATCCGGGAAGGCTCTTTGGAAGAGCGGCAGATGGGACTGGACGGGATGCCTCATGAGACGTGATCGGTATCTGGATAGCACCGATGCGGGCGGAAACGTGTTTCGTACGATTCTCGTGATTGCGATGTCGGTCGTGCTCATCGCATCCGCGTCGTTTGGTCTCTATGTGAAACTGCATAGAGAAACGGTGCTGGATGCGATCCAGCAATTTGACGTTGCCATGGAAGAAGCACGGTATACGGACGCGTTGGAGGTGCTTCGAGACGTGCAGTCGCGTGTGGCCGATCAGGATGCCGGCGGTGGTGACGGTCCGGACGCCGTTCTGTTCCGGGATGCGCTGCAACACATGGAACTGTCGATCGGGGATCGGGTGCAATCCATCTTCTCGCATCTTGAATTGAGTCGGGAAGCTCTATCCTCAGATGATCGCAGTTTTCTTGAAGGGATGGGCGAACTGACCGGCATGCTTGTCTCCGGTAAACTCCGGGATCTGTGTGCCGGATTGTTGACCGGCACCGAGACGCGTGAGGCAGTCGATGCCGCATTTACTTCTCTTGCTTCTTTGTCCAACGTCAGTCAGCCTACCCGTGCGCTCAAGCAGGAACTGGATGAGATCGAGAGTTATGCCGAAGCGGTCCAGACTGCTGAGTTGACACTGGAGGAAGCCCGTTATTTTGAGTCCCTGGAGCAATTCGAACAGATTGCTTCCGGAACATCGGGGTTTGTACAGTCTTTTTCTCTAGCTCGCGCGCAGGCATGCAAGGATACAATGCTGGGACCTTTGTCCGATCGCGCATCGTCCATGATCCGGGCAGGACGGTTTTATTCCGCACGAGACCTGCTGGAACGCCTGCAGAGCGTATTTCCGGAAAACAGGGACATAACAAGATTGTATGAAACCGCAGTCCGGAATACGGCCGAGACGCTGGAGGTCTACTACGGACCTGTCGAACACATATCCGTCCGTCCGCTGATTGTGACCCCGGCAAGAGCGTTTGACGGAGATGCTTACGCTGACGCGATCGCACAAGGCATGATGACCACCTCCGAGTTTCGCGCGTTGCTTGCAGGCTTATATGATCGGGGTTATGTGCTGATTGATATTGACACGCTGCTGGACGCGGATGGACAACCTGCGCCCGTTCTGGTTCCGCCAGGCAAGAAACCGCTGTTGTTTACACTGGAAACCGCCAATTATTACGCTCACCGCGCAGCCAATGGACTTTGTTCCAACCTGGTGCTCGATAAGGGAGGGAACGTCATTGGTCAGTATCTGGACGAAGAAGGAAACCAGCGTGTCGAACGGGAGGCCGAAGCCATAGGGATCCTGGAGGTTTTTGTCGAAGAACACCCCGATTTTTCGTTCGATGGTGCCAAAGGAATGATATCTTTAACCGGGTATGAAAGTGTCTTCGGATATATCTGCAACAGTGAACAGCTGACACGACGCAATGAAAACAATGCCGAATCCGGTCTGGCACAACAGAAGATCAGTGAGGTTCAAATGGCGGAAAACCGCGTCGCTGTACAGACTATAGCTGAGCAGCTGATATCGCGCGGATGGCGCTTCGCATCCTCTACCTATGCGTTCTTACAGGCGGGCAGTGATGAGACCACGCGTGAAGATCTTGAGGAAGATGCGATCAAATGGGAGGAGCAGGTTGGAAGTCTGGTAGGGCAGACCGACATCCTGATGTACCCCAACGGTTCTTTCCTCAACGGAGATGATCCCCGATGCGTCATGCTTCGTGATCGCGGATTCCGTTATTTTGCCGGATTGGGACCGCAGGCTTATGTGTACTACAGGGAAAATTATGTATATATGGATAAGATCGCCATCAACGGTTACGCGATGGACAATACGGATCTGTCACGGTTCTTCGACGTGCGGACCGCACGGGATCCCATGCGGCCGCGATAGGATCCCTCTGCTCAGCGGGGGAAGAACTCCTTGTACAGTTCCCGGACCGCAAAGTCGCAGAATTCCTCGCGCACCCCGAACATCACACTGATTTCCGAAGCCCCCTGGTTGATCACCTCCAGGTTGACACCGGCACGGGCCAATGCGGTGGCTGCGCGCGCGGTCACGCCGACAGTGCGGGCCATTGCGGCGCCTACAATCATCACGATCGAGAGTCCGCGCGTGACGTCCACGTGCTCAACGCCGATTTCTTCGATCAACCTGCGCCGGATGGTCTCCTCTTTCTCGAGCGGCAGCATCGAACTCCGCATTACGATGGACAGTGAATCGATTCCGGACGGCATATGGTCGAACGATATGTTTTCGTCCGACAGGATCTGCAGCACTTTCAAAGCAAATCCCACTTCACGGTTCATCAGATACTTGTTCAACGTGATGGAGCAAAACCCTTTCGCTCCGGCGATACCGGTCACGATTCCGTCAAAAGAGGAGCGATGATTGACGATCATGGTCCCTCGGCTCGCAGGATTGTTCGTGTTCCGGATATAGACGGGTATGCCTTTCCGGAAGGCAGGGACAAGCGCTTCTTCATGCAGGACGGAGAATCCCGCATACGCAAGCTCCCGCATCTCATCATAAGTGATTTCATGGATCGGGTGCGGGTTGGCGACCAATGCCGGATTGACAGCGTAGACACTGTCCACGTCCGTCCAGTTCTCATAGACGCTCGCATCGAGTGCCGCCGCCAGAATGGATCCCGTGATATCGGAACCGCCGCGGGAAAACGTAGCGACTTCCCCCTCCGGCGTGATGCCGAAAAAGCCGGGGAAGATAATGATGCCGGGGATGCGGTCGAGAGAGGAGAGTTTTTCATAGGACTCCGGCAGGATCTGAGCGTTGCCGAATTCAGGTGAGACAACCATACCGGCTGCGGCAGGGGAGACATACGTCGCTTTGACGTCGAGATGCGTGAGATATGCGGTGAAGAGCCGGGCACAATAATCCTCGCCCGCCGATTTGATCAGATCCATAAATCGATTCCGGTCATCACAACCGGAAGCCAGGCGGCGATCCAGATCCTCCCGCAGTGTTTCCACCAGCTGCCCGTCGAGTCCTAGATCCGAGGAGATCGTTGCGAACCGACCAATGACAGCTTCCCGTTCCCGGCGGCCGTCATAACCGCTGACCAGTGCATTGCCCAATGTAATGAGAAGATCAGTGACTTTGGAATCTTCTGGATTCCTTTTGCCGGGTGCGGATACTACAACAACCTTGCGGTCAGTATCTGCCAGGACGATATCGCATACTTTGCGGATTTGCTCAGCGTTGGCACAGGAAGATCCGCCAAACTTGCATACTTTCATCTCTTTTCCAGTCCCCTTCAAAAATAAACAGCACCATTATATTCTGCGACACCCGCGAATACAAGGCGATCCGGGCAGACTGCCGAGACGCTTCGCGGTTGTGTTATGATGCTTAAGCAAGGTTTTTGCACAGGAGGTATCTGAAGGTTTGCGTCAACCATGGATCGATCGGCGCTGGCGTCCGGATGGAAACGCCGCCGATATTCTGGACCTTGATTTCGCTGCGATCCGGGCTGCGGGATACCAGCTCATACTGCTCGATATCGACAACACCCTGGTACCGCACGGTGCTGCACAGCCGGATGAACGCGCGTATGAATCGGTGGCTCGTATCCGTTCGGCCGGATTGGATTGTATGGTGGTTTCCAATGCGCGCTCGATGCGTTCCAGACGTTTCAGCGATCTGCTCGGAGTCGATTGCCTTCCGTATGCGGGCAAGCCCTCCCCCCGGGGTGTGCTCTCAGCTTGCAG
>CAZBKR010000043.1:0-13354 GCA_964492455.1 uncultured Oscillospiraceae bacterium | reverse complement strand
CGGGATATCTGCCAAGGTGTCGGCATCCACTCCACTTCAACTATACACGGTCATCTAAAGCGCCTGCACGAGTCCGGCAAGATTGAATATACCGCCGGCAAACGCCGCGCGATCACCATCCCGTCCCGCCAATCTCCCCAGGTCGTCAACATGCCGGTCATAGGGACCGTGGCTGCCGGCATCCCGCTGCTGGCAGACCAGAACATCGAGAGGATTCTCCCCTTCCCGGCTGAGTTTATCGGAAAGGCAGAGGATCATTTTGCGTTGCGCGTCCGGGGCGACAGCATGATTCTGGCCGCAATCCTGGACGGTGACTATGTTCTGGTCCGCCGGCAACAGTCTGCCGAAAACGGAGATACCGTTGTCGCGTTGATCGATGACGAGGCGACTGTCAAGACACTGGTTAGAAAGAGCGGCAGGATATACCTGAAGCCGGAGAATCCGTCTTACCACCCCATCCCGTTCGGTGGCGACAATTGCAGAATCCTAGGCAAAGTGGTCGGGGTGTTCCGGACGCTTATGTGAGTCATCCTGGCGGTATGCATCCGGTCGATACGCGTCGTTGAAGATGTAATTGACAAAAACCACCGGATCTACCTGCATGATGGCTGTTTTGAATACCAGCGTCTGTTTTCCTTCCTGTTCCAGCGCGATCACGACGTTGTCGAATCCCACAATGGTGCCGGAGCAGACCGCCCCGTTGAGCATGGTGATCGCCACTCCGACCTTTTCACGCCTGCAGTGATTCAAAAAGGCATCCTGGATGTTGATGCGGGAACCGCCTGTCTCCCGTTTCCCGGTTGGTGTCAGGGTCTGCGCGGGCAATCTGTCGAACATGTAGTCCGAGTGTCTACGATAAGTCATTTTTCACAGTCCTTTCTGTATTTGATAAGCGATTGGATTGGATCCTGCACGTGCAAATCAAGGGTATGACAGATTCCCTCCACATTAAATATGGGATAAACAAATTTTGATTAAATCAGGAGTGTTTTTATCGTTTCCAGCGTTTTTTTGACATCGGCATTGTCCAGCCATGTCAAAGTACGCATCCTGCGAAACCAGGTCAGTTGTCGCTTTGCATAATGGCGAGTCGCGATTTTTATCTGTTCCGCAATCTGAGAAAGGCTCTGTTCACCGGTGATCCAGGGGGCAAACTCCTTGTATCCGATCGCCTGGCGTGCAGTTGGTCCAGGCATGTTCAGCAAAACGAAAGCTGCTTCCTGCGGCAATCCAGCCGCAAACATCCGGTCAATCCGCTCTTCGATCCGGGTGTACAGAAGAGAACGCTCCAGACTGAGACAAAACGCGGAAAAGACAAAGGAGGGTCCTTCCAGCCGGGATTGCTCTCGTAACTCGGTCGGGGTCGACCCGGTCGTACGGACCATTTCAAGCGCACGAATCACGCGACGGCGGTCCCCATCCGTCAAACGGCCGGCTGTTTCGGGATCAATCTCCTGCAGCCGCAGGCGCAGTGCCGCCACCCCTTCGCGGTCCGCCTGCTCTTCCAGTTCCCGCCTCACCTCCGGATTGGAAGAATGCGGGTGAAATTGTATCCCCTCCATCAGGGACTGAACATACAAACCGGTTCCGCCGCATACAACCGCAATGCGCTCACGCCGATGGATTTCGCGGATCGCAAGAGAGGCATCCTGCACGTAGTCGGCGACAGAGTATGATTCCGACGGGGTACGGATATCAATCAGGTGATGAGGGATTTCTGCTCGCTCCCCGTGTGATGCCTTGGCTGTCCCGATGTCCATCCCGCGATATATTTGCATGGCATCGGCATTTACAATCTCGCCACCGAGAGAGCGGCACAGCTCTAGTGCGACGGCCGACTTGCCGGCTGCGGTCGGGCCTGTTATCACAATCACCCGGTCTTTCATACGATCCTTTTGAACCGTTTCTCGAGTTCGTGGCGTGACATCCGGAAAAATACCGGACGTCCATGTGGACACTGGTACGGATTCCGGAGGCCGGACAGATCGGTCAGCAGTGCTTTCACTTCTGACGCGTTCACACGGTCGCCGGCTTTGATGGCGGCTTTGCAGGCGATGGAAGCAAAAATTTCTGTTTGCAGATCTTCTTTCTTCCCGTCCATGTCGTCAGCCAGAACGTCCAGTAATGCTCGCAAACCATCCACCGCGGAGAGTTCCTTTTCATTTCCCGGAATCGCGCGGATTGCCACTGCGTGCGGGCCCAAAAAATCAAAACGAAATCCCGAGGCTTCGATCTGTTCCCGCCTTGATTCGAAGATCCCGGCTTCCCGCGAAGTGATCTCCATGGAGGCGGGCACCAGCAAAGGCTGGGCCTGGACCTGTCCAGACGCCGCACGCCGCAGCAGTTGTTCGAACAGGACGCGTTCATGTGCGGCATGCTGATCCATAAGCACAAGATCGTCCCGGTCTTCAAACAGGATATAGGTTCCGGCAAAAATCCCGATAAAGCGGGCTTTCGCAAAAAAGAGATCCAGGGTCTGCGTCGAATAACTGGCAGAGGGTTCGGCCAGACTCTCAGCATGCCGGGCCAAAGACGTGGTGACGGCAGGCGGATTGGCTTCCGGCGGCACAGGTGCGATGGATGCCTCGACGTCGTCAACCGGAAGCCAGGACTGTATCCCGGGCTGCGGAATCACGGTACGTTCGACCGACGCCCCGCCAGGTTGCGGCAAAACACTCTCCCCCGCAGGCGTTTCAGTGTGCGTGTCATGATCAGTGACCGATCCGGGAGAAGCAACACGATGGTCACCCTCTCCGGAGTCCGGTTCGCCGGGCCGGTAAGGTTCCAGTACCGACTTGAGCGCGTGAAGAATTGCCAGGAAGACTTCTCCATCGTTCCAGAAGCGGACCTCCAGTTTCTGGGGATGGACGTTGACATCCACCAGGTTGGGCGGGATCTCCAGACGCAACAGGACGAAAGGATGTTTTCCTTTCATCATCCGGCTGCGATATGCTTCGTCAATGGCGGCGGAAAAGACCCGCGACTGGACCGCACGTCCATTGACGTGCAGAATCTGCCGGGAACGGTTGTTGCGTGCGCTTTCCGGGATTCCGGCAAACCCGGTGACCCAGAGGCTGTCATGGCGATGCTCGACAGCCAGGCATTGGGAAGCGGTCTGTTTGCCGAAAACGGTATAGACAGTCGAGATCAGATCATTGTTGCCCGGGGTTCTCAACTGTTCCTGACCGTTGGCAAGCAGACGAAAGGAGATATCCGGGCGGGAAAGCGCGAGACGCTCGACCACATCCCCGATATAACCGGCTTCGGTGGCATCTTTTTTCAGAAACTTATATCGCGCGGGAGTGTTATAGAACAGATTCTCCACTTCGATCGTGGTGCCTTCCGGACAACCTGCCGCAGTGTGCACCATCTGCTGGCCCCCCTCGATACGGACCAGTGTTCCCGATGCGTTACCCGATTGCCGTGTGTGCATGGTGACACGCGACACCGCCGCTATGCTCGCCAGTGCCTCCCCGCGGAACCCCATCGTCCCGATGGCGTCCAGATCCGAAAGGGTACGGAGTTTACTGGTCGCATGTCGACCGAAAGATGCGAGCGCGTCGTCATGGTCCATACCCCGGCCGTTGTCAGTCACGCGGATCGATGAGATCCCGCCGTTGCGGATTTCCACCGAAATCGAAGAAGCACCTGCGTCCATTGCGTTTTCACAGAGTTCCTTGACAACGGAGGACGGTCGTTCCACCACTTCACCCGCGGCGATGCTGTTGGCGGTCTGCATGTCCAGCGTGCGGATTTGTCCCATTGTCACGATCCTCCCCGTCAGGTCTTGCGCGCTTTTTGCACCAGCTCATACAGCAGATTCATCGCATCGAGCGGCGTCATAGACTGTATGTCCGTTTTTCGCAGTTTTTCCAGTATTCCGTCCATCTGCAACATAGACGCAGTCGCACTGAACAGGTCAACTTGTCCTTCCATCGGGCGCGCGGACTTCCGGAGACGCAACCGCTGTTTCCCCTGGTTCTCATCTTCAAGGGTACGCAATATTTCCTGCGCGCGATGGACGACTCCATCCGGGACTCCGGCCAACCGGGCCACTTCGATCCCATAGCTGTCATCGGAGCCGCCCGGATCGATCCGGTGCAGAAACCGCACTTCGCCGGCTTCCTCTTCCACAGCCACATGATAATTGCGGATGCCGGGAACCACATCCTCGAGATCGGTCAATTCATGATAGTGTGTCGCAAACAGAGTACGCGCTCCCAGATGAGTCCGGTCCGCGATGTGCTCGATCACCGCAAACGCGATGGACAGACCGTCGTACGTACTGGTTCCGCGTCCGATTTCATCCAGGATCAAAAGGCTGCGCGCTGTCGCGTTTCTCAGAATGCCGGCGACTTCCCGCATCTCGACCATAAAAGTCGAATCCCCGGCAGAAAGATCGTCCGAAGCGCCCACCCGTGTAAAGATTTTATCGACCAGTCCTACAGATGCTTCTCTGGCTGGTACAAAACTGCCCGCCTGCGCCATAAGTACAGTCAGAGCGATTTGCCGCATATAGGTTGACTTGCCCGCCATATTCGGACCGGTCAACAGAAGAAACCGGTTGCTTTCCATATCTAGATATACATCGTTAGGGACAAACTTTCCGGATCCTAGAATTTTTTCAACGACTGCGTGTCTACCAGATTTAATATCAATGATTGTAGACATGTTGACATCCGGACGACAGTAATTTTCTCTGTCTGCTACTTCAGCCAGAGAACAAAGAGCATCCAATCGGGCGATACCGTCAGACAGTGCAAGCAGCCGGGCGGCTTGTGCGGCTATTTGTTCACGAACCTGAACGAACAGCTCATACTCGAGATCCGCCAAACGTTGCTGAGCTCCCAGAACGGTGTCTTCCAGATTTTTCAGCTCTTCTGTGATATACCGCTCACAGTTGGCAAGGGTTTGTTTGCGGATATAGGAGGCAGGGACCTGGGCAAGAGTGGATTTTGTGGCTTCCAGATAATATCCGAACACTTTGTTGTAGCCGACCTTCAGATTGCGGATTCCGGTCTTCTCCCTCTCCCGTGCCTCCAATGCCAGAATCCAGTCTCTGCCTTCGGTGGAGGCAGCGCGCAACCGGTCCACTTCCCCGTTGTAGCCGCGACGAATGATATTGCCGTCTTTGAGCTGGAGAGGCGGTTCGTCCGCAATGGACTGCTCGAGCAGTGTGCGGATGTCGTCAAGTGGGTCTGAGCCGTCTCGGAGAGCTGCCAGCATCGGCGTTTTGCACGGTTCCATGCGCTCCAGCAGGTACGGGACATGGGTGAGGGCGTTTCGAAGTGAGAGAAGATCGCGGGCGTGGATGCTGCCCAGGCTCGCCTTGCCGGTCAGCCGCTCGATGTCTCCCATCCCGTGCAACGCCTCGATCAGCTCCTGACGCAACAAAAAACGATCCTTGAGTTCGCCGACCGCATCCAGCCTGCGGGTAATTTCTGCAGTGTGCATCAGAGGCTGCTCGATCCAGCGCCGGATCATGCGACCTCCCATCGAGGTCTGCGTGCGATCGAGTACCCAAAGCAGGGATCCGCGGCGGGACTGTTCCCGCAGTGTTTCCACAATTTCCAGATTTTTGCGCGCGACCGGATCGAGTGCCATGTATTCCTCTGCTCCGAAGAGCCGGATGGCACGCATATGTTCCGGCATGCGCCGCTGGGTCTCTTCCAGATACAGCATGAGCGCGGACGCAGCCGGGCCCCAGGGCGCACTGTCGCCCCCCAGCGCCGGAAACATCTGCTCAGCCCTTTCATGTGAATACTGCCCGTCCGGACGAACCGATACGGAAGTACCCGCACGGGTTTTGATCTGCGATGAGACGGCGGATTCTGCAAACGCCGGGTTGCACAGAATTTCCGAAGGCTGATACCGGGCGATCTGATCCAGCAGCAGTGCTTCGGGATCCCCGTCGGCCAGCGTAGCGGCTTCCAGTCCACCGGTGGTCAAATCAGCGGCGGCAATGCCGAAGTACGGACCGATCCGGTAGATCGATACAATGAAGTTGTTGCGTTTCTCGTCCAGTGCAGTCAAATCTGTGACGGTTCCAGGCGTAACCACACGAACAATTTCACGGCGTACCAGTCCTTTGGCGAGCGCAGGATCTTCGACCTGCTCGCAAATCGCCACTTTATACCCTCTCGCGACCAGCCGCGCAATGTAGGTGTCTGCGGCATGATAAGGAACCCCGCACATCGGAGCCCTTTCCTCCAATCCGCAATCACGACCGGTCAGAGCGAGCTCCAGTTCTCGTGACACGACCACCGCATCGTCAAAAAACATCTCGTAAAAATCGCCCAGCCGGAAAAACAAAAGACAATCCGGCATCGCTTCCTTCTGTTCGATGTATTGCAACATCATCGGAGTGATGCGGGAACGGTCGATCGCAGCCAGTAAAGGGGCCGTCATTGCAGTCCGCCTTCCAGCGTCCCCTCGAGATAATAAGGATGCGCTTTCTCGATGCGGATGCCGGCCAATGCGTTTTCGAGTCCGGCTGCGAGATATTCGGGTTCAATGGCAGCGTATACATCTCCGGGTATCGTAAAATTCACCAGTCTGTTTTCACTGGTACGTCCGGCGTATACGCCGGGACGAGAACTCTCCCCTTCAATCAGGACGCGTTGCAGTTTTCCGCAGGTTGTTTCATTGGAAGCGAGGCTGTGCGCGTCCTGCATGGCCACCAACCGGTTGAACCGCTCCGACATCGCAGCGGGATCCACCGCATCTTCCCGCCGGGCGGCCGGGGTGCCGTCACGCGGGGAATATAAAAACGTGAAGGCACTGTCGAACCGGATGCGCTGCATCATATCAAGTGTTCCCTGAAAATCTTCTTCGGTTTCTCCGGGAAATCCGACGATCAGATCGGTACTGAGCGTCAGATCGGGAATTTGTGTACGAGCGTACTTAACGATGTCCAGATAAGCCTGGCGCGTATACCCGCGATTCATATCGCGCAATACGCGGTCGCTACCTGACTGGAGCGGCAGGTGGAGATGCCGTTCGACCGACGGATGTTCGGCGATCGTGTCGATCAGCTTCTGGGAAAGGTCTTTGGGATGTGAGGTCATGAAGCGCACATGCACAAATCCCGGAATCGAAGCTGCCTGCCCCAGCAGAGAAGCAAAATCCGGTGCACCCTCCCCGAGATCCCGACCGTACGAATTTACATTCTGGCCGAGCAACATGACTTCCCTGTACCCTTGTGAGGCAATCTCGCGGAGTTCCTGCAGTACCTCGTCCGGTTCACGACTGCGCTCACGCCCCCTCGTGTAGGGCACAATGCAGTAAGAGCAGAAGTTGTTGCATCCGGACATGATGGTGCACAGCGCCCGGAACCGGCGTTGCCGGCGGATCGGCAAACCCTCTACAATACGGTCTTCCGACCCGACATCATAGACACGCTTTTCCCCGGCAACATGCCGCATCAACAGTTCCGGAACCCTGTGGAGATCCGAGGTGCCAAACACCAAATCCACATACGGAAAACTGCGCCTGATTTTATCGACATGCTGCGTCTGCCGCATCATACACCCGCACACCGCCACCATGCGGTCGGGATGTGCCGCTTTGAACGCCTTGAGCCGGCCCAGATTCCCGTAGAGACGGCTGTCCGCGTTTTCACGTACGCTGCAGGTGTTCAGGATGACCAGATCCGCATCTTCAGCGGACGAGGCGGGGGACATCCCGCAGGACTCCAGAATGCCGGACAGTATCTCGGCATCGTTCTCGTTTTGTTGACAGCCAAACGTACGGATGTGGTACGTCCGTCCATCTGTATACAGATGCCGGAGAGTCCGGCAGGTTTCATCCAGGGAAACGCATCCGTCCTGATTCATGGATATGGACAAGGAAAACACCTCAATACTCTTCGAAAATGAATACCCCCATGATACCAGAAAGCGTGAATGGATAAAAGAACGCAAAGGCCTCAGCCGAGGGGGTGAAGCACTGCCGAATCCTGATGGATCCGGTAGCGGGTCAGTTCTTTTTTACGCAGTTGCCCGTCCGGTATCAGCCTGTTCAGCAAGGCGTGGAAGGCGGTTCCGTGATTCATGTGGACCAGGTGACATAGTTCGTGTGCCACAATGTATTCCAGTAAGCGAGTGGGCAGCCGGGAGCAGGCATAATTGACCGAAATGGTTCCGCTTGCGGAACAGGATCCCCAGCGGGAGCGCTGGCTACGAAAGGCGATCCTGTAGGATCGGTTTGCTCCGGGCAGATTTTCGGCAAACATAGTGGCCAGCCGTTCTACCTCTCTTCGGAACCGATGCTGCTCGCCGGGATCCGGCCGGTCGCGCTCCACCCAGACACAGTTACCGCATCTTATAACCGCACGGCGGATCCAATCCGTCCTGCTCCGCAGAAAAGCGGTCACCTGCCGTTCGGAATGTCCCGCCGGAGAGCGGATCTCCAGCCATCCTTCCGCATGCAGCACCAATCCGATGGTTCTGCGGGCACTGCGGGTCCAGATGACCGGAAGACCCTCGAAATCAGCCAACCGGCTCTGATGGGGCATCACGACTCCTTCGTCTCCGGAGGTGGTGCATACCCGTTTTGAATACACAACAAGGCACGCTCGCGGGATTTCCCCCCGGCATCCAGCTGGTTTTGAATAAAATCGGGGTGGGATTCAAAAAAATCCTTCATGAACCGGAACGGATCCTGATTGAACGACCGGACGGTTTCCAGTTGTCCGGCGGTCAGAATGCCAGCCTCACAAGCCGCCGCGAACAATGCGTCGTCCACCTCTGCCAGAACATGCAGCTCAACCGATTCCCGGTTCAGACGGAACCGCCCGTCCTGCTTGCGGTCAAGCACCGCCATGGCAGCCGGCATGGAGATGCCGAGTCCGCGGACAGCCGGAAGCCAGGATCTGGTGAAACTGGCTGCCTGTGTGACGATGTCTGCAATGTGGAGTGTGCGAAGACCGGTCCGGTCGTTCTCTGTTCCCGGATCAATCATACGTGCATCCTCTCCGTGTGATCCCGACCATACACAGGTCCCGTCTTTGAATATGGACAGATGAGGCTTTCCAGTCAGTCGGGCGACCGGAAGAGAAAAGAAGAAATCCCGTCGTTCCCCTCCCGATATGAGATCCACGTCGATCGCACCGGCGACCCGGGCCATTGCGTCGATGACCTGCCGGTATATGCGGTCTGCAGCATATTGCTGCATGAGCTCGTCGACCAATCTGGACGCAAAGGTCAGACGATCTTCCGCTGCCAGGATTTCGATCCGTTCCAGCAGTCGGGAAGCTGCTGGTTCGCCACCATACAGAAAATGAGTGTTGATATAGTAAGGCCCAATGGTTCCGGATGTGTACCAGAACGGATGATCCGGCTCCGCAACACGGATGGCTCCGGTGGAAAACAATGCTTCCTGTATCATGGTGCGATCATCCATTGCTTGACTCCTTTACGCTGGTTCCCAGCGGCGCGCGACTCCGATCATATCTCGTATGGCAGATACATTATTTTCTATCATGTATTTTTCGATATTTTCAATGACGTCTTTACATGCGGTCGGCTTAACAAGATTTGCGCTGCCGACTTGTACTGCGGTTGCGCCTGCCATCATGAATTCGATCGCATCTTCGGCCGACTGGATACCGCCGATCCCGATAACGGGGATGCGAACCGCATGCGCCACTTCATATACCATCCGAACAGCGACCGGTTTGACTGCCGGACCCGAAAGACCACCCGTATTGTTGGCGAGGAGCGGCCGGCGCGTGCGAATGTCGATCTGCATCCCGAGGAGTGTGTTGATCAGGCACACCGCGTCTGCTCCCGCATCCTGTGCGGCCACAGCGATTTCATCCACATGCGTGACATTGGGAGTCAGTTTGACCCAAAGCGGTTTTGCTGTGGCAGAACGTGCTGCGCGGACAACCTCCCTGACCTGATCGGGTTCCGTTCCGATGCTCATGCAACCGCTTCTCACATTGGGGCAGGAAAGATTGAGTTCAATAGCCGATATGTCGGTTTGATCCAATTTCCGACAGAGAATGACATAATCCTCCACACAGTGCCCGGCCGCATTGACAACAACAGGAATGCCGAGCGAGAGCATAAAAGGCAGTTCCTGCCGGATAAATGCCTCGATCCCGGGGTTTTGCAGCCCGACGCTGTTGAGCAGCCCGGACGCGGTTTCCGCAACCCTCGGAGAGGGGTTTCCTTCTCTGGGAAGCGGTGTCAATCCTTTGGATACAATCCCCCCCAGCGCCCGGATATCCCAGATGTCTGCCATTTCGCGGCCAAACCCGAACGTTCCGGATGCCGGCAGTACGGGATTCTTGAAATGAATGCCGTTGATCTGGACCGATGTATCTATTCCCATACGACGTCCTCCGCGCGAAACACCGGACCGTCCAAACAGCAACGCGCATGATGCACCGGCTGTGACGGATCGTCCGACCGGGTTTCACAGGCGCAGACCAGACATACCCCGATGCCGCAGGCCATCCTCTCTTCCAGGGAAACCTGACAGGGGATCCCCAGCCTGGCGGCTTGCCTGCGGGTTGCATTCATCATCGGCATCGGTCCTATGGCCGCCACCAGCGTTTTGTCAGGTGGAAACGCCAACCCTCCGATCTGGCAGGCGGCACCGCCGTCTCCGGTAGCATCGCACAGCGCGTCAACACAGGTTCCGTGAAACCCGAAGTCTCCGGCATCTGAAGCATAGACTGCCTGATCCGCCAACGCTGCGACCGCATCCGTTAAAAAAGAGGAGTCAGCTGACCGGTAGCCGCAAAAAGCAGCGGTCCGGATGCCATGTGATTTTGCATATTCCAGCAGAAAAGACAGTGGGAACAGACCGGTTCCGCCCGCCACAGCGATCACAGCCTCCACACCTTCCAGCTGGAACCCGTTACCGAGCGGCCCCAGCAGAGAGATCCTGTCGCCTGTCCGGCGGTCTGCCAGATCCCGGGTCCCCTCCCCTTTGATCTGGATGCCAACCTTTATGGTTCCGGATCGGGGGTCTGCGCCTGCGATCCCGAGTGGTCTCCGCAGATACTGGTTGCATGCAATGTGGACAAACTGCCCGGGCAATGCCGCCGCGGCAACGGCAGGGACGTCCAACGTCAACATAACCACACCGGGGGCCAGCGTTTCATTCGACATCACACGTGCAATATGCTCGATAGGGTTTGTGTGTTTTTTCATCTGCGTCACTTCTTCAGCATCTTGTTCTGTGTCGGCATCTCGTTGAGTGGAAGCATATTCCCGCGTGTATCCCGTACGATCCCGGCAAACGAAGAAATTTCCAGCGGAATCAAGTCTTTAGGTTTCAGTTGCCGTTGCAGACATTCGTTGACCGCCACCAGAGTATCCAGCGAAGTGATGGTCGGAACTCCGTGTTCGATACAATGCCGACGCAACAGGATCGACCCCCGGTCCTTGAGACTGGTGGAAGTGGTGTTGATCAGGAGTTTTACTTTGCCGTCCGACACCAGAGAGAGAACGTTGGGGCGCTCCTCTTCCAGTTTACGTACCGCATTGGCCGGAACGCCGTGACGGATAAGGTAGTTGGCCGTGCCGCCGGTCGCGTAGAGTTCGTACCCCATGTCGAACAATTGTTCCGCGAGCGGAAGCAAATCCGATTTGTCGCTGTCGCGAACCGACATCAGGATGCCGCTGCCGCGTTCCGGAAATTTGAACCCGGACGCCAGAATCGCTTTGTACATGGCTTCACTGTACTTGCGGGAAAGCCCCAGCACTTCTCCCGTACTCTTCATTTCCGGACCCAGGCTGGTGTCTACATTGTGAAGTTTCTCAAATGAGAACACCGGTGCTTTGATCGCGTAAATCGCCGGATACCGTGCGTACAGCCCGGTCCCGTATCCGAGATCGCCCAGCCGTGCGCCGGTCATGACACGTGTGGCCAGATCGACGATGGGGATACCGGTGACCTTGCTGATGTACGGGACCGTTCGGCTCGACCGGGGATTGACCTCAATGACATAAATGTCTTCGTTGTACAGTATGAATTGAATATTGATCAGTCCGATTACATGCAGCGCTTTTGCCAGACGCGCGGTATAGTCGACGATCTCGTCCCGGAACCGGTCGGGAATATATGCGGGAAAGATCGAGATGGAGTCTCCGGAGTGAATTCCCGCGCGTTCCAGATGCTCCATGATCCCGGGCACGAGAATGTTTTCCCCGTCCGAGACCGCGTCTACCTCGAGTTCGACTCCCATCAGATATTTGTCGATCAGGATCGGGTGTTCCTGCTCGTTGATGTTGATAATATCCATGTATTCGCGGATGTCGTCATCGCTGTAAGCGATGGTCATCCCCTGCCCGCCAAGCACATAGGACGGCCGGACCAGGACCGGATATCCGATCGTCAGAGCGGCTGCCAGCGCTTCTTCAGTGGTAAAGACCGTCGCACCCTGCGGGCGTTTGATTCCGCAGGATTCGACAATCGCATCGAATCGCTCCCGATCCTCCGCGGCATCCACCATGTCAGCGGAAGTCCCGAGAATCGGAACCCCCATGTCCGAAATCGCCTTGATCAGTTTGATCGCGGTTTGCCCGCCGAACTGACAGATGCACCCGTCCGGTTTTTCATTTTCGATGATCGCCCGTACGTCGTCCGCGGTGAGCGGCTCGAAATACAACCGGTCCGATGTATCATAATCGGTCGAGACCGTTTCCGGGTTGTTGTTGGCGATGATCGCTTCGTATCCGAGTTCGCGCAAAGCCCACACGGAGTGGACAGAGCAGTAGTCGAATTCGATGCCCTGTCCGATCCGGATCGGGCCGGAACCGATGACCAGCACTTTTTTACGGTCGCTCGGTTCCGCTTCATTCCTCAGATCGAATGTCGAGTAAAAATACGGGGTCCTGGCGTCATATTCGCCTGCACAGGTATCAACCATTTTGTATGTGTGGAGTAAGCCGAAAGATTTCCGGATTTCGCGAACCCGGTCTGGTGCAACTCCGGATAACCGGCCGATGTAGGTGTCGGTGAAAGCATACTGGACACAGCGGCGCATGAGCGTCTCATCCAGTTTATCCCGTTTTTTCAGTGTTTCCTCGAGTTCGACGATGTTGCCGATCTTGCGCAGGAAGAAGGGATCGATCATGGTCCTTTCGTAGATCTCATCGACAGAACTGACCCCTCTGCGCAATGCCTCCGCGATGACGAACAACCTGCGGTCATCTGTCACCGCGATCTGCTCCCTGATTTCCATGTCGGAGAAGTCTTTGACATACGGTATGTCGAGTCCGAGAAAACCCAGCTCCAGGGATCTGACTGCCTTAACCAGCGATGCCTCAAAGGTGTTGGAGATCGACATCACCTCTCCGGTCGCTTTCATCTGGGTACCGAGGGTACGTTTGGCTTT
>CAZBKR010000042.1:2864-13707 GCA_964492455.1 uncultured Oscillospiraceae bacterium | reverse complement strand
GGCAAACCTTCCGGCAAATGGAAAAAATCCCATGCGTTGAGAACCCCCTGGGGGCTCAACAGACAAGACGGATTCAGTTGCCTGCGATGATGATGTCCGCGTCATAGGACGGCTCTATATGCTGTCCGGGCGGCACCACGAGAAAACGGGACGCGTCCCAGTTTCCATCCATCATGGCCTGGAGCAGACTCAAATCGGCCGGTTCCCGCACATACTCCCATCCGAGATAATCGGCAGCAGCGCGGGTTTCTTCCCCGTAGTCGGGAAATCCGTTCTCCTCGTTGCCGATATAGACGGCCGCCTTGTATTCCTTGTACCACTTCTGTTCGGTTTCCATTAAGAACTGCGCGTTCTCCTCGCCGTACTTCTCGAGGTAGTGGTTGTACTCGAGTTCTGCGCGCTGGCGACCCGGCATCATCACATTTTCGCACCAGCCGGAGGTGTACCAGTAGGTGCCGCCGGACCGGGCGTCGAACAGTGTCCTGTACCGCTCCTTGGAACCCAGAAAAAAAGTGATGCAGTCGTGACCGCGCGGAACAATCAAAGGATAACGGTTGGATCGCAGACCCACGATCCCGTTGCTGCAAAGCCCATATCCCAGCAGAATCGCGTCGAAGTCCCCGATTTCGTTGTCGCAGGTGCATGGGTCGTCCCCGGCATCAATCCGGTCAATCTGCTCCTGTACCGTCGATCGCAACAGGTCGGGCGTCCGGTGATATCCCTGACGCATCCAGGTGATGTCGACGAAATTTCCACACTGGGATGCCAACAGGGATATCTCCCGAAACAGCACCTTGCAGGCAATCAGTTTGAGTCTCATGTCACACAATCCGTCCTTCTATTGATAAATCAAGTCGACCTGCAACGATTCCACAGCGGTCTCGTCCTGCGTTGCGTCGGGGGTCACGGTCACCGTGATCTCCCCTGTCCCGGCTGGAAATTCCCCGTAAATCCATCCCGACAGCCGTCCGCCCGGCGGGATATCCCCATCCAGCGTGGTACAGCCGGGATCCTCAGCGGAAATCCGCCTGAGTATATCTACGAGATCCGGAACTTCGGCTTTTTCACCCGACACTTTGTCCGCAAGTTCGACAGATAACAAAGAGCTGACAGTCAGGGAACGGTCCCCCACGTTTTCAATCTCCACCCAGGCGATCAGCAAATCCCGGCCGTCGCCAGGTTCGGTAAGCCTTCTGGTTTCCCCTGTCCGGAGGATCCACTCCTCCGATACGGCACCGGGTCCATCCAACGCTCGTACGACAGGAACGGTCGTCGCTGCAGGCGCAGTCTCTGATGTCGCGTCCGGAGGCAGGGTGGTCGTAGCAGCGGTTGTCGTCACAGCAGTCGTGCCGGCCGGCGCGGCAGGCTCACCACCGCACCCTGTCAGGAATGCAGCCACCGCCAAAGCGACGATCCATATGGCCTGTTTTCTGCGGCCAGTTTGCGTCGCATACTTTTTATCCATCTGTATCTGTTCCTCCATTGTCACGGCTTGTAAAGCCGTAAATGATCCGCTCCGCCATCTCGTCGGAGCGCGCGATAAACCCTTCGATATCCCGCACTGTTGGAATCCGGTCGACCCGGGTTCCGGTCACATGTTTGGTCATCGCGCCGCTCCCCAGCCCGATCACAGTGTGGCGATCCCCCATCATGCAGACATTATATACACATTCATTACCTGGAACGGCATATCCGGTGTTTTCGTGCCCGCCGACCGTATCTTTCTGCCGGTACAGATAGTAGGGAATCAAACCCCGTTCCCGCAACCGGTCCCGCGCTATGCGGTGCATGGTGTCCAAATCCGGGTCCGGTGCACGCAATGAACCGATTCCCGCCTCTCCACGCCCCTCCCGTACCAGACGGGCGGTCAACGCGGATTTGCGTTTCATCGACAGGGTGTGAACCGTCACATTGCCGGGTTCCAGATCCAGTACCTGCTCCAGCGAAGCGGCAAACATATCCGGTGTTTCACCCGGGAGGCCGGCGATCAGATCCATGTTGAGCACCGGGATCCCGACTTGCTTCGCGAGGAGGGCTGCTTCTATCGATGCTTTAGCCGTGTGTGCCCTCCCGATCCGGCGCAACGTAACGTCGTGCATCGTCTGCGGATTCACACAGACTCTGCCGACTCCGAGGGCGTACATTGTCTCGAGTTTGATCCGGTCGATGGTGTCCGGGCGTCCGGCCTCAACCGTGATCTCCGCTCCTGAAGCGAGGGGAAGAGCGTCCAGAACACCGGTCAGCATGCGCTCAAATAAAGCGGGTGAAAGGGAGGTCGGCGTCCCCCCGCCCACATACAGGCAGGAAACGGTACCTCCCAGCGCGTCGAAGACCGCATGCGTCTCCCGGATCAGTGCATTGACATACGTTTCCGCCCGTTCCATTTTGATCGCACATTCCGGCAATGTGAACGAACAATAGGAGCATCGGCTGGGACAGAAAGGAATCCCCACATACACGCAATAGGAAGCCTGATCGACCGACTGCCTCAGTTTGGATTCCAGAAGACAGGTTTCAACGGCAAGGCGTGCCTTATCCCGCGATACATCGTACCGGTCGGTCATCTCCCGAGCGGCAGCCACGGTATCCCCGCCAGCAGCCGCGACACATTCCTGTGCGATCAATGTCGGGCGAATCCCGGTCAGAGATCCCCAGGGAAACGAAACGCTGGAGAGACGGGAAATAAACCGGTACATCTGTCTCTTGATTTCCCGCTTGAGATCGGCCGCATCCACCGTTCCGACGATCGGGTCGGGCTGTGTCGTCTCATGTTCGGATGGCGGAAATCCCGTTCGAACCGTATATGTCGCATCCCGATTCGAAATGACAGAGCTCAGAACCGGGGTCGCCTCCTCCCCGTCCGGTCCGCCGGCCGTTTCCAGCACCCGGTCTCCGGCCATTTTGACAGGGCCGAAAAACTGCCGCAGCACATCCGCAACCGGATAGGAATGAAGATGACCGTCCAGTATGACCCGGATCATCCGGCCTCCGGTTGTGTTGCGACTGACAACTCCGGCACTGTCTGGTAGAGGTGCGCAAGGATCAGATCGGCGTTGCGCCCGTAACTCCGGACGCCGTCAGTTTGCAGATTGGCCTGGAGATACGTGTTGTTGACCTGCTCGGACACTTCCCGGACCGGCCCCTCAAACTGTTTCCAATAGGCGGCCTGATAAGCCAGATCCCGCTGGATAGCGTCGGAAATGTGCTCCCAGCTTGCCTTCCAGGCTTCTTCGTCATAGGCATACAACTGGCTGGACAAACTCAGAAAGGCATGCAGATAGGCGCTGTATCGGAAGTCAGGAGAAGTGCTGCCGGTCCCGGCCAGATAGGCGAGAAATCCCGCTTCGTCCTCCCGCGCAAATCCGCGAGTGTGCGCGATCTCATGCAGCATCGTATTCGGAAGCGAGCTGTGCGGGGCATCCACGTTGACGTTGGCCTCGACCAGAAACGGGAAATACATCCCCGTGATTCCGGTATAGGACCAATACCGGGAAAGAAGCACTCCCTTGGGCCGAACCGGCGGGCCTTCCAGTATAGGTGTCTGTTTTGCCGCTTCGTCAAATACAGTACCTGACTCCGCGAGCGTGGCCGGGATATCAGCACCGAGTACCATTACACCATCGGCATTCTCCCGTACCTGCGTCCGCGCTTCGGAAGTCCTGTCCGCAAGCCAGACCGCTGCGCGCGCAAGATCGTCCGAGGAGCGTTCCCGGACTTCCCATTGCATGGATTCCGATAGAGGCAGCCGGGCGTAATTCCAGCCATGCAGTACCATAAAACCTAAAAACAGGAGGGACAGGGTCCACAGTAAACGGCGTAGGGCGAGCCCTGCCACCGCCCCCCGCAATCCGGCTCCGGCACGTCGGATTTTCCGGATCAACCGGACACACAACACAACAGCGAGCGGCATCGCAACCACCGCCAGAAGCTCAGTCACGGAAAAAGGGATCCATGAAATCAGGCGCGCAATCGGAGCAGAGACAAGCCGGAACAGACCTCGTGACAAGAGGCGCTCCGCTGTCCGGGGAACATCCGCCATCAGACGCTGTACAGCAAATCCGATCAGCGCCGGGAGAATCCACACTGTCCAGTGCAGGACAATGGATCCTCCTCTATTCTTGCGATCCGCTCCGATTTGATCCATTCCAATTCACCGAGCCGTTCAGGCAAACACACGTTCCAGTTCTTCCGGGTGGGAGGACAAAAACCGGGCTCCCGCAGCCAGCAGTTCTTCCCGGTCGCGATATCCCCATAACACCCCTGCAGGCACCATACCTGCTCGGCATGCGGTTGTCATGTCGGACCCCGAATCCCCGACGTAGACAACGCATCCCGGATCGAAGCCCATCGCGGCAGCGATTCCCAGCGCGGAAGTGGGATCGGGTTTGGCCGGAACGTCCGGCCGCAGTCCCAGCACCGCTTCGAAACGGGTGTCCGGAAAAAAGCGCGCCACGAGAGCCTTGGTGCAATCGTCCGACTTGTTTGACAGAACCGCCAGCCGAATACCGCGTGCAGAGAGTTTCGTCAGCAGTTCCGGTATCCCTTCATACGGTCGAGTCCGGCAATCCAGCGTCCTGCGGTAACGATCCGTAAAGGAAGCCAGTACTGCTTCAACGAGATCCGCAGACACGGCATCCGGCGAAGTGTCCCTGCCGACTGCCCGCTCCACCAGACGGCGTGCGCCCGATCCGATCAGAGACCGGTAAACACGGGGCGGGTGTGGCGGAAATCCGTGACGGGTCAGTGCTTCATTGAAGCTGTCCGTCAGATCCTGAAGCGTATCCAGCAACGTGCCGTCCAGATCAAAGATCGCCGCACCAAATCCTGCTTCCCGGCCTTTGTTGTTTCTGCATTCCGATCCGAATTCCATCATATCACACGCAGGTATCGCAGCAGATACAGCCCTCCCAGCAGGATCGGCTGGTGCAGCAGGTAAAAGACCAATGCATGCCGCCCCATATACTGCAAGGGCGACAATAACCTGGACAGCCGGACTGAAGCGCGCGGAAAAAGGGTTCCCCGGTCCTTGTAAAGGGTGAGCCCGACGGCGGCACCCGCAAAAAAGAAACCCATCCACGGCAGGATCGGCATATAGTCTGCCATGACTTCCGCTGTTTGCGGTGTCACTCTTCCGAGTGGCAAAAGCCAGTCAGACTGCGGTGTCCCAAAGGCCGGCAGCACACTGCCCAGGTAGAGAGAGGCCGCGGACAACAGGACCGACACCGCTAAACGGAGCGGTCGGGATTCCGGCCGTTTCCGGTCCATCCATTCCAGCAAGGCAAACACAAACGTGCTGACCGTGATCAGGTGGATCACATTGAAAAAGATGTACAGATCGACGTCGAGCAGCCTTGACCCCGCGAAAGAAACCACCGTCAAAACAATCGAGGCGGCAAGCATGCGAACGCCACGCTTCCTGTTGTCGCGGGAAAACGAGCAGCAGACGCCCGAGACGCCCAGAAATACAGCGACAAAAAACGGCCGGAGCAAGGTTTCAAACCAGATACGTTCCTGAAAACCAAACAGCGGGATTCCCAGCATGTAGCGGACGTCGAACGCGAAATGGTGCAGCATCATCATCAACACCGCAAAACCACGGAGCGCATCCAGCTCGAATGCGCGCGGACGCCGGCCGGATTCGACCTGGAACAGAAGCGAGTCAGGCGGTTTCAATCGAAGCGGCCTCCTCCAGATGCAGATGCTCGATCGCCCATTCCCGAATCTTGAATTTTTGTATCTTTCCGCTCGCGGTCATGGGGAATTCCTCGACAAACACAACGTACTTCGGGGTCTTGTGCTTGGCCATGTGCTCCCGGACGAAAGTTTTGAGCTCTTCTTCTGTGGAGGAGGTTCCTTCTTTGAGAATGACGGCGGCCAGAACCGCTTCTCCGTATGTCTTGTCCGGCACGCCAACCACCTGGACGTCTTTGACGGCCGGATGGGTGTAGAGGAACTCTTCGATCTCCTTGGGATAGATATTTTCGCCGCCGCGAATGATCATGTCTTTGATCCGTCCGGTGATCTTGTAGTACCCGTTTGCGTCGCGCACCGCAAGATCGCCCGTGTGCAACCAGCCGTCTGCGTCAATCGCGGCAGCAGTTGCCTCCGGCATATTGTAATACCCTTTCATGATGTTGTACCCACGTGCGACAAACTCCCCGGCGATCCCGTCGGGGACCGGGTGATTGGTTGCCGGGTCCACGATTCGGCACTCGACACCGGGCAGTGCGCGACCGACAGTCGAAACGCGGATCTCGATCGGGTCGTCAACACGACTTTGCGTGCAGCCGGGCGAACTCTCGGTTTGCCCGAACACGATGGTGATCTGATCCATATGCATGCGGTCAACCACATCCTGCATCACCTTGACCGGGCAGGGCGATCCCGCCATGATACCGGTCCGCATGGTCGAAAAATCTGTCTTGTCGAAATCCGGATGTTCCAGCGTTGCGATAAACATCGTGGGAACCCCGTGCATGGCAGTGCAACGTTCTTCCCGGATGGCTTTAAGTACGTTGCCCGGCTGGAAATACTCCAGGGGAACCATGGTCGTTCCGTGTGTCACAGAAGCGAGAATCGCCAGAACCATACCAAAACAATGGAAAAAGGGCACCGGGATCAACAATTTGTCGGCGGTGGAAAAATCCATGCAGTCCCCGATACACTTTCCATTGTTGATGACGTTGTAGTGGGACAGCATCACCCCTTTGGGAAATCCGGTTGTACCGGACGTATACTGCATGTTCACCACATCGTGCGTATCAAGGGTGGCTTCGATTTCGTCCAGGACCGCGGCCGGCACCTCGTCGGCCATACCGAGGACGTCCTCCCATGTGTAGCAACCCGGCTGGCATGAGGCAAAGTTGATCACCGTCCGCAGTCGCGGGAGTCTTTCCGCGTGGAGGGCACCCGGCCTGGACGAGGCAAGCTCCGGACAGACCTCATTGAGGATCGCGACATAGTCGGAATCTTTGTAAGCGTCCATCATCACCAGTGCCTGGGAGTCAGACTGTCGCAACAGGTATTCCAGCTCGTGAATTTTATAGGACGTGTTGACCGTCACCAGCACGCATCCGATCCGGGCAGCTGCAAAAAACGTCAGCAGCCACTGGGGATGATTGGCGCTCCAGACAGCAATATGATCTCCTTTTTGAATCCCCATCGCGAGAAATCCGCGTGCCACGCGGTCAATTTCATCGCGGAATCCGGCATAGGTCCGCCGGTAGTCCTGTGTCACATAAGCGACAGCGGGCTGGTCTGGAAACAGCGCGGCAACCTTCTGGATGAGCCCGTTCATCGTCACATCCACCAGGATATCTTTTTCCCAGATGCGCATCCCCTTCCCCGCTGTAAACGGCCCTTCCGCGGGAGCGGGGGCAGGTATCGCGCAGACGGGTTCCGAAACGGGTGAAACGGCAGGCCGGGCAAGACCGCGACCGGACAAAAACCGGTCCATATAGTGTGCGAAATGGGGAAACACGACCGCGGCGTCTTCAAGATCGCCGCTCCATCGCTTGACCCATTCGAGCGAGACATAGCCCGAATAGTCCGCTTTGATCAGCACGTCCAGTGCCGCTTCGACGCCCAGATCTCCTTCGCCAAGCATCCGGTAACGGACGCGTCCTTCTTCGTCACGGACCGAATCTTTGACATGTACATACGCGATGTCCTGTCCCAGCACTTCGAATGTGCGGGAAGGTGCCTCCCCAAAAAACCGGATGGGGTGGTGGACATCCCACAGCACTTTGACCGCAGGGTGGGAAACCCGGTCAAGCAAGGTCCTCATCCGCGTGGAATCCGCATAGACCCCGTTGGTTTCCACCAGAACGGTAACCCCTGAGGAAGCCGCATGATCCGCAAGCTGCCGCAAAGCCGGAATCACAGTGGCATCGTCGACCGGACCTTCCACGTGCGGTTCGCGGTCGGCCAGAACCCGAACGAACGGGACACCGGCGCGCGAAGCCAGATCGATGGTTTCGATCCCTTCCGCCAATGTGGCCTCGATACTCTCATGGTCCTTCACGCAACAGGCGGATGAAAAGCATGACACGTCGATCCCGAGTGCCCGCAGAGCTGCCATCGTCCGGTCGATTTCATCCGGCGAAAACGGAGGTGTTCGAACTGCACGGATTTCGCTGCCGAGTCCGCGGATTTCGATACCGTCGAATCCGAGGTCTTTGGCCATCGGGTAAATCTCGTTCCAGGACCATTCGGGACAACCCAGTGTTGAAAATGCGATCTTCATGAACCAGTCGCTCCTTGTATCCGTTATTGATGTGTCACACAGACTGTAATGCAGCCCCTAGAGCGGTCGCAAATTCCGCGCCGTCCGGGACGTGAAAGCGAAGATGATACAAACCGGCCATGCCGGCGAGCACGTGGTGCCCCTGCCGCACCTGCGTGACGCTCCCGGTGCAGACGATGTCGTCAGTCCGGTGCAGGCGGGCAGCCAGCACCGCCATGGTCCCGATCGACTGGAACACCATGTTGATGATCCCCAGCGCGATGTCTTCCCGTGCGGAATTGTCTTCCATCTTTCCAAAATTGGAAGCGGTCGTATCCGGGCTGAGACCGGGAATTTCCACTGTAGAGATGTCGCGTATCTTCAAGTCAATGTGGTCGAGGTCGCCCTGATCCGCCATATCGACCAGTGTCGAAAAATCACGGACATGCAGCATCGCGTTGGACAATCCGACCAGCGTACCGCCTCCGACGCCGGAGCCGATCACATGTCGAACCCCCTTCGGATCCGCCAGGACGATTGCGGTGCCGGTGCCGATGCTGACGATCACCGCACGCTCCAACCCGGACAGGAACAGCCCCCCGAGCCCGACTGCACCGAATTCCGGAACACTGTGCGTCGGGATGCCAAACAATCCGTCCCTGACATGGGCCGCGCCCACACCGGTCACTTTAATCTGGTCAATTGACGAGAGAGGAAGCCGGTTGTCATTCAACAGTTTCCCGACCGCACCGTACGCGGACGTCACCGGATCGGTCGCGACGACCAGTTCCCGGCTGATGACATCCCGGTCGCGGAGCGCGACAATCTTCGTCGTGCTGCCTCCGATGTCCAGTCCTACAGTAATGCCCATAGCCACTCACCACCGTATAGAAAAACATATGAAATTATAACACATCGGTCGGAAGGCCCGAGACGGGAAAAGGGGGCTTTCCGTTCCGGAAAGCCCCCTCTTTCAAACCTTTTGGGATAGAGATCATCCGTGCTGCGCCCCTTTGACATGACGCAGATAATCCAGCGCGGTTTCGGGTTCCCCCGCCCCCTGCAGCAGGGAGACGCTGCGCGGAACGATCACAAAGATCGAATTGGAGACCGGAGAAACCTGTCCATCCAACGCAAAGGCCGCACCGGTGATGAAATCCACTACCCGCTGTGCCACTTTCGGTTCGACTTTCTCAAAATTGCAGATGACCGTACGACCCGCACGCACATGGTTGCTGACCGCTTTAGCTGTGTCGATATCTGCCGGTTGTAACACGACAACCTGGGACCCGTTTCCTGTCTTGATATCCACAACGCGGTTCTGGCGCGCACGGAACGGATTCTGTCGGCTGAAAGAAGGCGGATCCGCGGGCTCGTCTTCGTATCCGGTATCTTCCTGGGGCTCGAGTTCCTCGTCGTAGACGTCGTACTCCTCGTAGCCACTGATCTTATTCACGATATTCTTCAGAAACCCTGCCATGCAGTTACCCCCGATTCATTGCTTCCGCTTGTGCTCCGATACGCCGATTATAGATGCAGCACAAGGGGCAATCAACGGCCCCTGGCAAGGCGTAAATGGGATGTAACGGGGCGGAAACAAAGACCTTGGAATGTCTGCAGTCTGTAATCTCACCCGCTCATACGAACTGAGGTCAGGCATGCAGGGGGGAACCGAAAATGGCGGTCCCGATCCGGACGATTGTAGCACCCGCGCGAATCGCTTCGGCCACATCTCCGCTCATTCCCATGGACAACTGATCAAACAGGACAGGATCCGCAATGCCGCCGGCCCGCAGGCGTTCAAACAAAGCCCGGGCTGCTTCAAACGTTTTCCGCGCCTTATCAGAGGCGCCCGCAAGCGGTGCCATAACCATGATGCCGCGAACCGCAAGTCCCGGAGTTGAGACACACTGTGCCAGCGCAGCATCTGCCGCCTCTGCGTCAAATCCGTGTTTGGACGGCTCCCGTGCAATGTTGAATTGCATCAGTACATCGGTCGTTATACCGAGCGCTACAGATCGTCTGCCGAGTTCGACTGCAAGTTCCGGGCGGTCGAGCGAATGGACCAGGACGGTTTTCCCTACAATCTGCCGTGCTTTTCTGGTTTGCAGGGTACCGATCAGATGCCATCGCGGCTGTTCCACTCCGGCTTCGGAAAACCCCTGCTGTTTTGTGAGCATTTCCTGTACACGGTTCTCCCCGAAATCCCGGGCACCCGCAAGCGCTACCGCAATGGCATCACCGACAGAGGCATTTTTGCTGACCGCAACCAAAGTGAGGTCAGCGGGGTTTCTGCCCGCGTCGCGGCAGATGTCCGCCAGGTGATCCCGCACATACAAAAATCTGTTACCCGCATCGGATCGATCTGCCGTCATCCCACTTTCTCCCCTTCCGCAACCGATTCCGGATTCACGATCACGATGGACGACGCTTTGAGCGCATAGGGATTGTCTGCTGCCGGTTCGATGATCGCACGCGTTCTGTCGCGATCCAGAACAAGGACCGCACTCCGCCGGGCAAACCCGGATTCGTTGAGCATAATATAGGAAGTCCCATCCTGTTCTATCAGCGCACCGATCGGAACCTGCAGTCCTTCGACCGTCCTGGCCGGGAGAGTGA
>CAZBKR010000042.1:0-2854 GCA_964492455.1 uncultured Oscillospiraceae bacterium | reverse complement strand
GACGCTGCAGTCGGCTATCCGGCGGTCAAACAGACGTGCGACTTGCCGGTCTGTGCGCAAGACCACGAGGACACCGTTGTGAACCTGTGTTACGGACGTCACATAGCACTCCTCAATATCGATCCCTTCCGATACCACCTGAACGGTGTGGCGGCCGCCCACCTCAAACCAATCGGATTCGGCATCCTGCGCAAAAAACACCAGGTGCTGGATCAATCCGTTTGAAATGCGTGCGACCGGGGACCCGGCGGATACATTGGTCCCTACGGGTACGAAACCCGCGGACTCCATCAGCATGGATTCCAGTGTATCGGGTGTCATGTTTTCCAGGGCAGTTTCATTGAGTTTGTTTTCCATGCCGTCGGTACGGTAAGAGACGATACCGGGTGCGGTTGCATAGACAGCCCCGGCGTTTTCTCCCAGAATACTCGACAGATACTCCCTCTGACTTGCCAGTTGCTCAAGTCGGGCATCCTTGAAATCGATCTCCTGCAGACGGCTCTCTCTCCTCAATCAGCAGTTCCAGAGAGGATGCGTACTGGCCGTTGTTACCAAGTATCCCGCCGGTTGCGTCTTTGCGGAGCAACCGGACGATACCTGCGATGTCTCCGTTGACTTCTTCATACACTGCCTGGGCGGCAGGTGCAGCCCCCTGCTCGATCAACTCCAGTTGGATTTGTGCGATTTGCTGCTCACAATTTTCGAGTTCCGTTATGGTGGACTCCATCCCCGGGCGGATCACCATGGCAATCCGGTCGTTCGCAGATACGCGAATCCCTTCCGCTGCCAGCGGTTTCCATTGACCCGCTTCCTGTGCCAGCAGGACGGTTTCATCCCTGACGATCAGGGCAGTCGCCTCGACTGCGCGAACAATGCGACCGGGTTGGATGAATTGAAACCGGGGAGCAGGTTGGTTTTTTCGCAGAATGGTCGTGATCAGGAGCAGCGTCAGGGCAGTGATGGCAAAAAAGGCGACAATAACACGCAGGTTCCGCGCGCGTGCCTTGCGCTTTTCAATCATTGCCAGCCGTTCTTTTGTTCCCATAGGCCGGGAGCGGCCCGACGGACTGCTTCTACGATCAAGGTCGGCATATCTGCCTGGACCGCCGGAAGCACTCCGGTGCTGGCCGGAAAGTGTGTTCCGGTGCGATCCGCCGGGAGAATCCCGCTGCGGGCTCACGGTTCTGGCCTCTGCCGGGACAGCGCCATCAGACAGGCAAGTTTTACGTTTTCATATACGAGGCCGCCTTGCATGTAGGCGATATAGGGGGGCTTGACAGGTCCGTCGGCGGACAACTCGATTGATGCGCCTTGTACAAAGGTACCCGCGGCCATAACGACAGGACAATCGTAGCCGGGCATATCCCAGGGAACAGGAGTCACATGACTGTCCACCGGCGCGGCCGCCTGTACCGCCTGACAAAAGCGGAGCAACGGCTCTTCCTCTCCGAAGGTCAACGTTTGAACGATGTCTCCCCGCGTTTCCCCGGGATCGGGAGATGTCACAAACCCTGCCAACCCGAAAATCCGGGCTGCAAAAACCGCCCCTTTGAGCGATTCCGCGACAATATGCGGGGCGAGATACAGCCCCTGTGCAAAAGTGCGGTTGAGTCCGAGAGTCGGACCCACATGACCTCCCAGCCCGGGCACCGTTAAGCGTGCGGCCGCCAGTTCCACCAGATCGGCGCGTCCGGCGATATATCCCCCGGTCGGACAGAGTCCGCCACCGGGATTTTTGATCAGCGAACCGGCGCACAGATCTGCACCGTACATGCAGGGCTCAGCGGTTTCGACAAATTCACCGTAACAGTTGTCCACCATGACTGCCGCACTGCTACCGGTTTCCCGCACGGTGCGGACGATCGTCCCGATGTCTCCGGACAGCAGAGAACGGCGTCCGGTATAGCCGCGCGACTTCTGGATGAACACCATTTTGACAGCAGGGTCGAGCGCACTGCGGATGGCTTCTCTGTCTGGACTGCCGTCCGGCAGCAATTCGACCTGGCGGTAATCGATTCCGAACTCCCGCAGAGAACCCGCTTTATCAGAAGAAAGACCGATGGTCATAGACAACGTGTCATACGGCCGGCCGGTCACTGACAACAGCACATCACCGGGGCGAAGCACCCCATACAGGCAGGCCGCGATGGCCTGTGTACCGGAGCTGATCTGGGCGCGCACCAGCGCAGCTTCCGCTCCGAACACCGCAGCATATGCCTGGTCAATGCGTTCACGACCCGCGTCATCGTATCCATATCCGGATCCCATATTGAAATGGGAGTCTGATAAACGAACGGATTGGAGGGCGGACAAGACACGCAACTGGTTCGTTTCGCGGACCTCGTCGATCTGTCGGAAACGCTCGGACAAAAGCCGTTCCGCCTCGAGCCCGAGCCCGAACGCGTCCCGGCTTACTCCGAAACGTTCATACAACGCAAAGGTCAAAGGCCATAGACCTCCTTGGTTGACATCAGCCGGATTCCGCCTTTTTCCAGTTCGACGGTCGCACGGTCAGGATCCTCCACACGAATTACAACCACCGCGTCGGTAGAAGCGCGACCGACAAACGCATAGAGGTACTCGACAGAAATACCACCCTCACTCAATACGGACAATGCGCGATCCAGCATTCCCGGCGCGTCTTCCAGCGCCAGAGCCAGTACATGGGTGGAACTTACTGTGAATCCCTTTTCCGATAACGCGATGACAGCTTCATACGGTTGATCCACGATCATGCGCAAAATTCCGTACTCGGCCGTGTCCGCGATATACAACGCGCGAATGTCGATGCCGTGTTCGTGCAGGGTCCGCGTCACTTCCGCGAGCCTGCCGGATTTGTTTTCCAAAAAAACGG
>CAZBKR010000041.1:0-13860 GCA_964492455.1 uncultured Oscillospiraceae bacterium | reverse complement strand
TCGTTGTTTTCCTCCAGCTCGGCATACGTGCGCGCCAGCCGGTCGGCCATCTCGTTGAATGCGTCGCTCAGTCGCCCGAGTTCCGCGGGCGCGGGCTGCATGCGGGTCTCATAACGCCCTTCTGAAAAGGACCGGGCGGCTTCGGACATTTCTTCAATCGGACGGGAAACACGCCGCACCAGCGTACGAACCGCAACGGCCGCGACTCCCAGTCCGACCAGCATGCCTGCCGCAGCGGCTCCCGCGAGGTACAGCCGGCTGTTCACAACCCGGGTCATCGGCATCGCGGCGCGCAGCACCCAGTCTCCGGTTCTGGTCGCGGCGTAGGAGTAGCGCGTGTCGACCACGTTGCTCCCCCGCTGGTCGTGTCCCCACCCGGTCGCGATCGCGTCCACAACTTCACGACGGGCTCCGTGGTTTTCCAGCACGGGTCCGTCACTTGCGCTGTCCGCCAGCACGGTGCCGTCCAGCGCAATCAGGGTGATGCGGATGTCCTGGCCGATCGCGGACAGGTCCGCTGCGATCCGGTCCGCAAATCCCTCGGGATCCGCGGCGATTCCCTCACGCACATCGCCGGCCTGAGCAGCGGCCACTGCCAGCACCGCATCCAGCCGTCCGCGCAATTCCCGGGACACCTGGCGCTCAATCAGCAGTGTGGACAAAAGTGAAGCGGACAGCAGCGCAACCGCTACCGCAACCAGTGTGATTCGCAGAACTCGTTCTCTCATTCTTCTTCTCCCGGCTCTTCAAATCGGTATCCGACCCCGCGCACCGTAGACAACAGGCGCGGTTCATCCGGTTTGTCTTCGAGTTTCTGACGCAGGTAACGGATATGTACATCCACGGTCCGCGTGTCACCGAAATATTCGGTTTTCCATACGTTCTCCATGAGGAATTCCCGCGTAAACACATGTCCCGGGCGGGACATGAGCGTGTGCAGCAACTCGAATTCCCGCGGGGTGAGTTCGATCGTGCGCCCGTCCCGCGTCACCCGGTGACGTTCGGGGTCGAGCACGATCCCTCCTGCCTGGATCCGGGTGTCCTGCAGGGGCTCCAGATATTCTTTGCGGCGCAGCAGCGCCCGCACCCGTGCGACCAGTTCTGTGACCCCGAACGGTTTGGAAACATAATCATCAGCACCCATTTCCAGGCCGATCACGCGATCGATCTCACCGGAACGCGCAGTCAGCATCAGAATGGGAACCGGGCGGGTCCGCGGGGAGGAACGCAGCTGCCTGCACAGTTCCAGCCCGTCGGGCGGGGGCATCATCCAGTCCAGTACCACCGCGTCGGGCAACCGCCCCCGCACAGCCGCCAGAAACGTCCGGCCGTCGCCAAAGTCCGCGGTCTCAAATCCGGCATCCCTGAGCGCGACAGCGACCAGGCGGCGGATGTTGGGTTCATCGTCCACGATGTACACCAGAGGCATGGGCTACACCCCTCCTTTGGCATCCGATGGTGCCTGCCCTTGCCGTGACAGCTTGCGATGCTCACCGGATTCCAGGTAGATTGCCCACTCCGCGATGTTGGTGGCGTGGTCCGCAATGCGTTCGATGTATTTGGCAATAAACATATAGTCCGCCGCCTGCGGTATGATCGAGCGGCTGCTTTCGGCCAGCACGTTGCACATCTCCAGCACCACCCGTGTGAACAAGTCGTCGACCACGTCGTCGTCCAGGATCACGCGGCGCGCGGTGGGGACATCGATCCGGATATAAGCATCTATGGCGGAGGAAAACATCTCCCGCGCTTTCTCGTACATCTGGATGATCCGCGCGGGTGTCTTCATTTCAGTAAACGATACCGTGGTCATGATCTCACAGATGTCGACACACTGGTCCGAGACGCGCTCCATGTCGGTGATGATCTTGAGCGCGGCCACGATGTGCCGCAGGTCTTTGGCCAGCGGCTGCTGCAGCGCGATGAGGTTGAGGCACATCTGCTCAATGCGGTGCTCGGTTTCGTTGATATCCTGGTCTTCGACCAGCAGGGTTCTGGCGAGCGCGGTATCCTGGTTGCGGAGCGCCTGGATGGTACCGTTCATGATGCGGTCCACATGCCCGGCCATATCGGCCAGTTCGCGATGCAGCCGCAGCATTTCCCTGTCGAATAGATTTCTTGGCATGATCCGATCCCTCTCCTTCAGCCGAACCGGCCGGTGATGTAGTCCTCAGTGCGCGGGTCGCGCGGGGCAGAGAACATGGCGGCCGTTTCCCCGGATTCCACGATCGCGCCGTGGAGGAAAAACGCGGTCCGGTCGGAAATACGCCCGGCCTGCTGCATATTGTGTGTGACGATGATGATAGTATACCGCTGCTTGAGTTCGCCCATCAGGTCCTCGACCCGGTTGGTCGAGATCGGGTCGAGCGCGGACGTCGGCTCGTCCATCAGGAGGATTTCGGGTTCTACGGCCAGCGCCCGCGCGATACACAGCCGCTGTTGCTGTCCGCCCGACAATCCGAGCGCGCTCTTTCTCAGCCGGTCCTTGACCTCGTCCCACAACGCGGCGTCGCGCAGGCTTTTCTCCACAATACCGTCCAGGATCGCTGTGCTGTGCGTCCCGTGAATGCGTGGACCATACGCGATGTTGTCATAGATCGACATCGGGAACGGATTGGGTTTTTGAAACACCATCCCGACCCGCTTCCGCAGTACGGTGACGTCGGTCGACGGGGCATAGATGTCGTGTCCCGCGATCCGGATCGAGCCTTCGATCCGGACCCCCTCGATGAGGTCGTTCATGCGGTTGAGTGTGCGCAGAAACGTCGATTTTCCGCACCCGGAAGGGCCGATCAGCGCGGTGATCTCCCGCGCTCGGATGTCCAGGTCGATTTTGTCGAGTGCCCGGGTTTCTCCGTACCATAAGGAGAGATCGCGGGCGACGACCTGAATGTCCGTGGAAAAATCGACCGGGCCTCTTTCCGCGGTATCGCGGGATGCGGCGAGGATCCTCAGCGGCACTTTTTTACGGCCGCGAAGCAGAGTGTCCAGTGTAGCTGCCATCAGGTTTGTCCTTTCTTATCCGGTTGCGTGTGCGGACGGACTGGCTTCAAAAGAGAGGTCATCCGAACCGTCCGGTCACATAGTCCCCTGTCCGCGGGTCACGCGGGTTGGAAAACAAGCGCTCGGTCCGGTCGGCTTCCACCACTTCTCCCAGCAGGAAAAACGCGGTCCGGTCGGAAATCCGGCTGGCCTGCTGCATCGAGTGGGTGACGATCACGATGGTGTAGCGTTCTTTGAGCTTGTCGACGAGGTCTTCAATTTTGTAGGAGGACACCGGGTCCAGCGCGGACGTCGGCTCGTCCAGCAGCAGCACATCGGGCTCCAGCGACAGACTGCGTGCGATGCACAGCCGCTGTTGCTGTCCGCCGGACAATGAGTATGCGTTGTCGTGCAGCCGGTCCTTGACCTCGTCCCACAGCGCCGCGTCCTTGAGACAGCGTTCCGCGATCTCGTCGAGATCCCGCTTGCGGCGGATGCCGTGCCTCCGCGGCCCCAGCACCACGTTTTCATAGATGGATTTGGGAAAAGGGTTGGGTTTTTGAAACACCATGCCGACGCGGGTCCGGAGTTCTTCCACCGGCATGCCTTCCCCGAAGATGTCCTCTCCGTGATAGAGCACCGACCCGGAGATCCGTACCGAAGGGATGAGCTCAACCATCCGGTTGAGCACTTTGACAAAAGTGGATTTGCCGCAGCCGGACGGCCCGATCACAGCGGTGACCTCGTTGCGGTAAATCGGGAGGGTCACGTCGCGCAGCGCCTGGTCCGCGCCGTACCAGAGGTTGAGCCCGCGTACGTCATAGACGGCTTCGCGCATGTCCCCTTCTTTCACGGTAAGTGTGGCTGTCTGCGTCAGGACTCTGTTTTCATCCATATCAATGTTTCCTTTGCTGCCGGTTGCGGATCACAATCGCCGAAGCGTTGAGCGCGAACAAAAGCACCAGCAGCACGATGCTGGTCGCGGCCGCGAGATTCGCGTATTCTTTCGTGAGGACCGCGTCCAGTGTCCAGTAGTAGATCTGGATCGGGAGAGCGGTAAAGTTGTCCATGAAGCCCTGTGGAATTTTGAGGATAAGGGCGGGTACCCCAAGCACCACGAGCGGCGCGGTCTCGCCGATCGCGCGGGACAGTGAGAGGATGCTGCCGGTCAGGATGCCCGGGAGCGCCGAGGGCAGAACGACCCGCCGGATGGTGGTCCACTGGGTCGCGCCCAGTGCGTAGGAAGCGTCCCGCAGCTCGTTGGGAACCGCCTTGACGGCTTCCTGACTTGCCACCACGATGATCGGCAGCACCAGCAGCGAGAGGGTGAGTCCGCCCGCCAGGATGCTGGACCCCAGCCCGAACAACCGGCTGAACACGGTCAGTCCGAGCAGTCCGAAAATGACCGACGGCACGCCGGCGAGATTCGCGATGTTGGTCTGGATGATGTTGCGCAACCGTCCTCGCGGAGCATACTCTTCCAGATACACCGCGGTCGCGACCCCTAGAATCACCGTGACCGGAATGACGACCAGCATCAGCAGAAGAGAGCCCAGGATGACGCCGTAAATACCGGCCTTTTCGGGATTGATCGACAGTTTACCGGTCAGAAACGGCAGATCCAGCCAGCCGATTCCCTGTTCGACAATCCGGAACAACAGGACAGCAAGCAGGAGAAATACAAACCCGGTCGACAGGAGAAATACTTTACGGATGACCGCATTCAGCAGGATGCGCCGTTTGAGCCGCCGGCGCGCGAGATCCGAACGAAAGTACGACACCGGTCAGTACACCTCCCTGTATCTGCGGGAAATCGCCTGGGCTGCCATGTTGAGGCCCAGCGTGAACAAAAACAGCAGCAGTCCGACCGCATACAGACTGTAGTACCCCAGGGTGCCGCTCCCGGCATCCCCGCTGGTGAACTCCACGATGTAACCGGTCATGGTCTGCATCGATTCCCGGATGTCGAGTGTGAAAGTCTTGGAGCTCCCGCTGGCAATCGCGACGATCATGGTTTCTCCCACCGCCCGGGAAATACCGAGCGTGATGGAGGCTACGATCCCCGAAAGCGCGGCGGGTACGACAACATGCAGCGTGGTTTCCAGACGGGTGAGTCCGAGCGCCAGCGCGCCTTCGCGGATACTGGCAGGCACCGATCGCATTGCGTCTTCCGACAGCGAGGTCACCATGGGAACGATCATAAATCCCATCACGATCCCAGGGCTGAGCGCGTTTTTTGCACCCAGGGAGGGAATGAGTTCCCTCAGGAGCGGGGTCACCAGCGAATAGGCAAAAAACCCGTACACAATGGTCGGGACCCCTGCCAGCAACTCGATCGCGGGCTTGAGAATCCCGCGCGCCCGGTCGGAGGCGAATTCGCTCAGGTACATGGCGGCCGCCAGTCCGATCGGGGTCGCGACCAGCATCGCGATCAGCGACGTCACAATCGTGCCGTTGATCAGCGGAAGGATACCAAACGAGGGTTTGGCTGCCAGCGGAGCGAGCCGGGTGCTGAACACCTCCCGCAGGGGTACCTGCCTGAAAAACTGCGCTGCGTCACCGACCAGCGTGGCGACGATCCCGACCGTTGTCACGATCGAGATCGAAGCCGCAAGGAGAAACAAGGTAGGGATCCACCGGTCGATGGTCCGCCGCCGGCGCGGTGTGAAGTCCTCTTTTTTTGATGGATTTCCAGTCGTCATCCAATGCTCTCCAGTTGGGTCAGATATCCGGCGTACACGTCCGCAGGCAGCGGAGCAAATCCGTTGGCACTGGCGAGTTCCGGCGCTCCGGTCCGGACCACATATTTGGCGTAGTCGAGAACCTGAGGTTTTTCTGTCGCGTGCTTGAGGTTGAGGTAGGTATAAACGGGGCGGGTGAACCCGGCATAGGGCAGATCCAGCCCGATGGTTTCGATGGTGGGTCCGACCGGGCCGCTGCCGAAGTCAACCTGTACCGCGGTCAGTTTGTCGGTGTTGCCCGTATAGTATCCGTACCCGAAGAAGGCAATCGCATTGACATCGTTGCTGACCAGATCGACCAGAGTGGAGTATTCCTGCTGCAGATTGACGGTTGTGACCATATCCTGCTTTTCCAGGATCACTTCATAGAAGAACTCGTATGTGCCGTGGTTCTCGTTGGGGCCCATGAAATGGATCTCTTCCGCAGGCCAGTCCGCGCGGATGTCGGACCACAACACCTTGTCGTCGGCCTTGTACTTGCCGGACAGGTACATGTCCACGATCTCGTCACGGGTCATCTCGGCAGCCCAGTCGTTGTCCGGGTTGATGACGAAGGTCAGGCCGTCGTACGCGAGCATGATTTCCATGATGTCTTTCTCATACGCCAGCCCGGTGGCGTTGATCTGATCGATCTCTTCCTGCTTGATGGCCCGGGAGGCATCCGACAGGTCGGTTTCGCCTGGAATGAATTTTTTGAAGCCAGCACTCGATCCCGCGCGGCCGACCTGCACATTGACATCCGGCTGTACATCGGTCATGTACTGCTCCGCGATGTTGGCCATCAGGGGATACACCGTTCCGGATCCGTCAATGATGACATCCCCTTCGAGTGTCGCCGGTGCTGTGGTCGTGGTACCCGGTTTACCGGTGGTCGAGGGAGTGGTTTCCGAGGAACCGGTACACGCGACGGCCGCCATACCAAGACTCAGGGCTAAAAGAATGACTGCGATTTTTTTAAACATCTTTTTCCTCCGTTCCGGGGATCCTCCCGGATTTTCTCCGCACATGCGAAGTCTTATATTCCCGTGATTTGTCCTCATTGTATCGACACCTGTTAAACGGAACGTAAGCCCCGTGTTAGAGGTATGTTAACGACCCGGAATCCGCGGAGAACGCAGAGTCCTGACCTTGCCGGGACAAACAGAACGCTGTGCTATAATAGCTAAAACAGATGTCGGCATCGTCACGCGGGGGTGGGTCCAAAGGCATGGAAACACGGAAAACGCTGCACATCCTGATCCCGTTTTACAATGAGGAAAAACAAGTACCGCTCACGTTCGCGGAGGTCGTGCGCGTCATGGAGCCGACCGGTGTTTCGTTTTCGATCATCGCGGTCGACGACGGTTCCGCCGACGGGACCTGGGATGCGATCCGGGCCGCGTCCGATGCGGATCCGAGAATCCGCGGTCTCCGGCTGTCGCGCAATTTCGGCAAGGAATCCGCCCTGTGCGCCGCACTGGACGCTTCCGACGCGGACGCGGTCGTCGTGATGGACGGCGACCTGCAGCATCCGCCCCGGCATATCCCGGAAATGATCCGCCTGTGGCGTGATAACGGATACGAAGTTGTCGAAGGGATCAAAACCGACCGCGGACACGAGAGTCTCGGTTCCCGCCTCTCTGCCATACTTTTCTACGGTATGTTCAAACGTCTCGCGGGCATCGACCTGCGCGGGGCTTCCGATTTCAAACTGATGGACCGCAAGGTGGTCGAGGCCTGGCGCGCGCTGCCGGAGCACGAGACCTTTTTCCGGGGCATGTCCGCCTGGCTCGGATTCCGGCGGGCTCAGCTTCCGTTCGATGTGGAGGACCGCACGACCGGCACCAGCAAGTGGTCGCTCGGGCGTCTGTTCGCGCTCAGTCTCCACGCGATCGCCTCCTTTTCCGCCCGCCCGCTGCAGGCGGCGTCCACGGTCGGGGTTCTGCTGGTATTTCTGGCGGGGGTCCTCGCGATTCAGACACTGGTCAACTGGATGATGGGCAACGCGGCGAGCGGATTCACCACCGTCATCCTGCTCGAACTCCTGATCGGGGGCTGTGTCCTTCTCAGTCTCGGTCTTCTGGGCGTTTATATCGCGCGTATCTTCTCCGAAGTCAAAGGGCGACCCCGCTATATCGTATCCGACACCGCCGGACCGGATCGACCGGAACGGCAGCCGGGCGTTGACGTGCGGCAGCAGTAAGCGATGACAACAAGAGGGGGATTCCATGCTGGCCATCCTGTATCTTGCACTCGCACTCTTTTTCGGTGACCGGCTGCGGCGGCTGCTGCTGCCGCCTGCACGCGAGATCTATGTCTCTTTGACAACGCGAGGGGTTTCGGACCTGCCCGCGTGGCTGTTTGATCTCCCTGCCGCCGCTATGATGGGGCTGCCGCCCGCCATGTGGCTGACCTATGCCGCCGGGTACCTATCCGCCAAAATCCCCGGGTTGGGCACACTGGCCAATCCTCTCCTGCCCGCCAACATCATCGCGATGCCGATGCTGTTCATCATGGCGCTGGCCATGACCGGCCGGCTGCGTGAGCGGGCCGCGAGCCTGCAGTTGCGGCCCCGCCCTGACACCGCGCCGCCCGCGGATCCCTCGGAACGTCCCGCGGACCGGTTCCTGCGGCAGTCCGCGGGTTATTTTCTTGTCCTGGCGGCATTTCTGCTGTTCGGATCCTGGATGATGCGCACCAGTCTGTATATCGACGACGGGCAGCTCCACGCCGGATATTCGGTCTTTTCCGACTTCGCGCCCCACACCGCGCTCATCAGTTCTTTTGCGCGGGGCGCCAATTTCCCGACCTGGTATCCGCATTTTCCGATGGACGGGATCCGGTATCATTTTCTGTTTTACTTCCTGTGTGGAAATCTCGATTTTCTGGGACTTCCGCTCGACTGGGCGATCAACCTGCCCAGCCTGGTAGGACTCGGATCGTTCTGCGCGCTGCTGGGGCTGCTGGGGGTTCTGCTCACCGGACGCCGTCCCGCCTACTTTGCGGCACCCGCACTGTTGTTTCTGCGGTCCTCGTTCGGAGTCTTCACGTTTATCCGCGACCGGCGCGCCGAGGGCGCTTCTCTGGTGGAAGCCATTCGCGCGATCGGACAGTCAACTGTATTTGTCGGCAACACCCTGCACGAAGACTGGGGACTCTATGCGGTCAACGTGTACGCCAATCAGCGCCATCTGCTGTTCGGGGCCGCGCTGCTGCTGCTGCTGCTCTTCCTGTTCCTGCCGCTGCTGCGCGCGGGGCTCCGGCCGCTCCATCCGGAAGACGGACGACGCCCGCGCCTCCTGCGGACAGACGCCTGGCTGCCTCCTTCTGCCCGGATGCTCGGTGCCGCGCTGCTGATCGTGATCGGGATGCCCTATCTCCACGGTTCTGTGCTGATCACCTTTCTGCTGATTTTGGCCCCCCTCGCGGTATTCTCCACCGGACGGCTGGCCCACCTCCTGGTGGCAGCCGCCGGGATCGCATCCGCCGCCCTGCAGGCCCGTTTCTTTGCGGGCGGGGTGAACGAAGTCGCTTCGTTCTCCTGGCAATTCGGATTTCTCGCGGATCCGCCCACCCTGTGGGGTGTGCTGGGCTATTGCATCGAGCTGTACGGCGCCGCCTTCCTGCTGATGCTGATTCTCCCGTGGGTGCAGCCCGGCCGGTTCCGAACGGTCGCCGCGGCAGCGTTTCTGATCCCCTTCGGGTTTGCCTTTTTTATCTCCCTTACGCCCGACGTGACGGTCAATCATAAGTATCTGATCCTTTCCGCTGCATTGTCCAATATCCTGATTGTGGACCTGGTCGCACGGGTCTGGGAGAAGCCGCGCAACCTGCAGCGCGCTCGCAGGGTCGACCTGGAAGAGGGACGGGCCGCAGGTGCGCCCACGCTCTGGGGCATGCCCGCTCTCCGTGCCCGCCTGGAGGCCACCAGGATCGGCCGGATCGCACTCGAGCACAAGTCCCGGATCCGTTCAGCGTGGATTGTTGTCCGACGCGGCGCGGCGGTGCTGCTGGCGTTCCTGCTGATCGCGACCGGGATCGCGGATCTGTGGGTCTATGCGCGGATCAACCGCAACACGGTGACCATGGATTTGAATTCCCCGCTCGTCACGTGGGTGCGCGAGAACACCCGCCCGGACGAGGTGTTTCTCACCGAGCCGCTCGCGTTTGACGAATTTTTTTACAGCGGACGCATGGTTTATTACGGACACGCCTATTACGCCTGGTCCGCAGGTCACGATACCGCGGCGCGTGACAAACAGTACCGCAAATTCCTGAACGGATACGATGGCGACTACAATCAGTTCCGGGCACTCTGCCTCGAAGAGGGGATCTCCTATCTGCTGGTGACCGACACCATGCGCAAGGACAGGAACAACGGCTATAACGATGCCTTTTTTACGGCCAATTTCCCTGTCCTCGCGCGATTCCCGGACAAAGACAACGCGACGATCTATGACCTCCGGTAAAGACAAGGTTTCCTATTTCAACCAGATCGCCGAGAGTTGGCAGCGTATTGCCTCGGTCGATCCTGTGGCGGCCGCCGTGACAGTGGATGCGCTGTGCGTTCCACCTGGCGGACGACTGCTGGACGTGGGATGCGGCACCGGGCCGCTGTTCGGCCCCCTGCTGGAGCGTCTAGGAGGAGTCGGGTCCTGCGGACAAGGCCTGCTGGTCGGACTGGATCCCGCCCGGCGCATGCTCGCGGTCGCCGGAAGAACCCACCGGGATCCCCGGTTGCGGCTGGTCTGTGCCGCGATCGAAGAATATGACGGGGGAGACGGCCCCTTTGACAGCATCCTGATAAGCCGTGTGTTGCATCATCTGGAGGATCCGTCATCCGTTGTGGCACGGCTGGCGGGATGGCTGCGGCCGGAGGGCCGGCTGGTCATACTGGACACACGGGAACCCGGTTCCGCACAAAAAGACATTCCGGACACCTGGGATCCAGCGAGATCCGTCCCGGGGCTGGTCTGCTGTGCGGAATCGCACGGCGACGGCTGGGAGATTTGGGTGCTGACAACGTCCGGCGAAACAGCATAGTCTGACATCGTAGCAGCGCAGCAGGCCGCAGGAGCAACGGGAAGGACATCACAGACCGGCTGAAAAATCCGTCTCCGCGGTGTACATCGCGGCGTGTTTGTTTCCGCCGTGAAAGTCGCTGCCCGCGGTGATCAGCAGTCCGGCCGCCAATCCGGCCGCCAGCACCTCCGCACGCACCTCCGGCGTCGCCTCTCCGTGGAACGCCTCGACCCCTGAGAGCCCCCACCCGTGCAGTTTTTTCAGCACGTCCACCAGCAGGTTCCCCTCCAGCCCTGCCGCATCGCCGGTCCAGCGGTACACATGTGGATGCGCCAGTACCGGCAGTCCGCCGTGCGACGCCAGAAATTCGATGGCGGAGCGCAGTCCGGGACGCTCCCGCGGGGCATACCCGGGGCGGCCCGGCCCCAGATACCGGTTGAAGGCGTCCCGCCGGTCCTGCGCAAACCCTTTGCGGACCAGGATGTTGGCAGCCTGTACGCGACCAACCACGATATCGCCATCCGGGCGATCCCCGGGGTCTTCTTCCGCGTCCGGAATCTCCCCTTCCGCTTCGAGCTCCTCCAGCGTGATCGGCATTCCCAGCCTCGTAAGCAAACTGCACATCTGCCGGTTGCGTTCCCTGCGGTGGCCGCGCATTTCGCGCAGCCAGTCTTCGACCGCTTCGATGCCGCCCAACGGGAAATACCCCAGCAGATGAACCTCAATCGCCCGGCCCGGCCGGACCTCGTAATCCACACTCAACTCGACGCCGGGCACAAACTGCGGGGCATTCTCCCCGATTTCTTCCAGTTCCGCCCGGACAACCGGCAATGCCGCAATCGTGTCATGGTCGGTCACAGAAAACGCGCGCAGTCCGCCGGCAGCCACCATACGGACCAGCACATCGGGCGGGGTGGTTCCGTCAGAGGCATTGGTATGCAGATGCAGATCACAGGCACCTTCTGCAACCATCCGGCGGATCCGCTGCTCTGCCTCGTGCAACTGTTCCGGGGAAACACCGGTCCCCGGCACGGCATGTGCAGAGGTTCTGTCTTCCTTCATGGCGTTTCGCTCCTTATGCCCTGTAGAATCACAACAATCGTCTCACAGACCCGCGGGAATGAAAAGAGGCCCGCCGGTGGCAGGCCTCCTCCGTTTTCAAACCGGGACGTATGGTCAGTTCTCTTCGGCTGCGCGCGCTTTGGCGTCGGCGATGACCTTGTCCATAATGAGTTGCGGCGCGGGGTCGTACCGGGCAAATCCGATCACGTAAGATCCGCGGCCCTGGGTCATCGACTTGAGGTCGGTGGCGTACTTGGCCATCTCGGAAGTCGGGGCTTCGGCGGTGACCACCTGCTCGCCCTCGTCGTTGGGGTTGATGCCGATGATCCGGCCGCGACGCTTGTTGAGGTCACCCATGATATCCCCCAGAAACGCGTCGGGGATCGTGATCTCCACATGCGAGATGGGTTCAAGCAGGATCGGGGTGGCCTGCGTCATACCGGCTTTAAATGCCAAACTGGCCGCGATTTTGAAGGCCATTTCCGACGAGTCGACATCGTGGTAGGAACCGTCGACCAATGTCGCTTTGAGGTTGACCACCGGGTATCCGGCGAGTACGCCCTTGTGGATCGCCTCCTGCAGTCCCTTTTCCACCGCGGGGTGATACTGCTTGGGCACCGATCCTCCGAATATCTTTTCTTCAAAGGTCAGTTCCTCGGTTTCGCCCGGCTCGAATTCGACCCAGACATCACCATACTGGCCGTGACCGCCGGATTGCTTTTTGTGTTTGCCCTGGACACGCACCTTCTTGCGGATGGTTTCGCGGTAAGGGACCTCGGGCTCTTCCAGCGCAGAGTCCGTGTTGAATTTGGTCTTGAGCTTGGTACGCAGCACGTCAAGATGCTGCTCGCCCATGCCGGAAAGCACGATCTGGTGGGTTTCGGGATCCGCGTGGACGTGGAATGTCGGATCCTCGTCACGCAGCTTCTGCAGACCGGACATGATTTTCTCGTCTTCGCCCTTGGCTTTGGCCAGAATCGCCATCGAAAGGCAGGGAACGGGGAAATCGATCGGCTCAAGAACCACCGGACGCGACCGGTCACACAGGGAATCGTTGGTGGCGGTCGCGACCAGTTTGGTCACCGCGCCGATGTCCCCGGCCACAATCCTGTCCGCCGGGACCTGCTTTTTGCCGACCATGACCGCGAGACTCGCGATCCGCTCGTCTTTTTCCTTGAGCGGGTTGTACACCGAGGAGTTGGATTTCATCGTACCGGAGTAGACGCGGAACAGTGAGATCCGACCGACAAACGGATCGGCGATGGTCTTGAACACAAAAGCGGACAGCGGGGCATCCGCGTCCGGGAGAATCTCGACGGGGATGCCGTCCGGGCTCTTGCCCTTGCCAGCCCCCGCGGCTTCCGCGGACGGGGCATAGGCGCACAGCTCGTCCATGGCGAACCGGACCGCCCAGTTGGAAGCCGGAGATCCGACAAACACGGGTGCCAATGTCCCCGCGGTGACGCTCGCCCTCAGACCTGCCGCGAGTTCTTCTTCTGTGAAGGCTTCACCGCCGAAATATTTCTCCATCAGGGCTTCATCGCTCTCGGCCGCGTGTTCGAGGATGCTCTCCTGGAGCGACTCCACCTCGTCCGCCATCGCCGCGGGCATCGGACATTCTTTATAATCGCCGTTGGCGCCAAGTGAGAAAGCCTTTTTACCGATCACGTCCACAAAACCTGTCATGGTTCCGTTCTCCACGATCGGCAGCATGAACGGGGTTACGGCTGCGCCGAAGAACTCGCGGAGCTGCTCCAGGGTTTTTCCAAAGTCCGCGTTGGCCTCGTCCATACGGCTCACGTAGAAGAAGATCGGCTTGCCTGCCTTTTTACAGGCGCGCACTGCTTTTTCGGTTCCTACGGCCACACCGTCTTTAGCGGCCACCACGATCACCGCGGAATCGGCCACGCGCATGCCCTGCATGACTTCTCCCACAAAGTCGAAGTCGCCTGGTGTGTCGATGAGGTTGAGTTTGGTGTCTTTCCACTCGCAGGCCGCGAGTGCTGTGTTGATCGAAATCTGGCGGCGGATCTCTTCGGGATCGAAATCCATCGTCGTGTTGCCGTCCGCCGGT
>CAZBKR010000040.1:0-13930 GCA_964492455.1 uncultured Oscillospiraceae bacterium | reverse complement strand
ACGAGATGGCCGACCGGCTGGCGCGCACGTATGCCGAGCTGGAGGAAAACAACGATAAACTCGCAGGCATTCTGCAAGGTATGGACGACGGTATCCTTGCGACCGCTCCGGACGGACGTTATCTGCTCCTGACCGACCGGACCCGTCATCTGCTCGGAAATCCCGCGGGGGGATGGGAAGAAGGCAACATCAATGACGGCGGACCCAACTATCTTTTGATCCGCGACATTCTGCGCAAGGCGGCCGCGTCGCACGCCCCGGTGCGGGGAGAGATCCACGTCACCATACCCGAGGAACGGATACTCCAGGTGTTTGCGACGCCACTGCACGCGCTCCGGGAAGAGGGGGCACTCGCGGTCGTATCGGATGTGACGCGCCTGCGCCGGCTTGAACAGGTACGCAGCGAATTTGTCGCCAATGTCACGCACGAGCTCAAGACCCCTCTCACCTCCATCCGCGGGTATGTGGAACTGCTCAAGGGCGGCGAACGGGATCCCCGGACCACCGCGCAGTTTTATGAAATCATTGAAATCGAGGCCGAGCGGCTGCAGGCCTTGATCGACGACATGCTGCAGCTGTCGGAGATCGAAGGAAACCGGGACGATCCGGGCACCATTCAAATGGTTTCCCTGGCCGAAGTGGCCGCTGAAACCGCGGAACGGCTGGCTCCTGTGGCGGAAAAAGCCGGGGTCGCAATCCAGACCGACCTCGATCCGACGCTGACAATGCGTGCTTCCCGGCTGCGGCTGGAACAGCTTTTTTACAATCTGCTGGACAATGCCGTCAAGTACAACAAGCCGGGCGGAGAAGTCCGGGTATCGGTGCGGCGGGAACGCAAATTCACGGTGGTCACGGTCGCGGACACCGGCATCGGCATCCCCGAAGAACACCATGACCGCATTTTCGAACGGTTCTACCGGGTCGACAAAAGCCGGTCCCGCCAGCTGGGCGGTACCGGGCTGGGGTTGTCCATCGTCAAGCACATTGTGACGCTCTACAACGGTGACATCAGCGTCGTCAGCCATCCCGGACAGGGGACGCTGTTCATCGTCCGCTTCCCCTGACAGACGCCATTCCCCTCCCGCGGGAGTTCCCCGCTCTCCCGTGGAAGCGCCCCGCGCTTTCGACTGCTCCTGTGGTTTCCGCAGGCCGTCCGGATATGGTAAAATTCATACGCGGGGAGTACCAGTCCACATGACACACCGGAGTCGTCGTGCGGGATGGATCAGACATCACCGGACACCCGCGGGAGAGGAGGTCCGTCTTATGCTGGTCAGAAACTGCGCAGGTGGCGTCGTCTTTCACAAAGACAAGGTACTGATTCTTAAAAACGAGAAGCAGGAATGGGTGTTTCCCAAAGGCGTGATCCGCAGCAACAACCTGCCCGAGGATGTCGCGGTCGAGCGGGTCGCCTACGAAGCCGGATGCAGGGCACGTATCGTTTCGCCCGCGGGCCGCACGAACTATGAATTTTACTCGATTTCCCGTATGCGTCCGGTCTGCAATAAAATCGTCTGGTTCATCATGGTCGCGGACGATGATGCGATCAAACCGAATGCGGCCCAGAACTTCAACAACGGCGGCTTCTATGACATCGAAGAAGCGCTGGAGATGATCACGTACAGCCAGGACAAATCGCTCCTGATGCTCTCTTATGAGAAGTACCGCGAGCTGATCTGACCTGTCATGTCAACCTGCGGACGGACGCCAGAGAGGCGTTCTGTCCGGCCCCGCCGCCGGCACACAAGACCGGCGGCATGTTCACGCCATCCAACAACCCCGCCGTCAGGAGGAAACAACACATATGTCCGGCCATTCCAAATGGAACAACATCAAACGCAAAAAGGGCGCGGCCGACGCGCAGCGCGGAGCGATTTTCACAAAAATCGGGCGCGAGATCCAGGTAGCGGTCCGCAGCGGCGGACCCGACCCGGACGTCAACTCCCGGCTCAAGGACGTCATCGCCAAAGCCAAGTCCGCGAACATGCCCAGCGACAACATCCAGCGCAGCATCAAAAAGGCTGCCGGTGCGTCGGAGAGTGATAATTTTGAGGAAATCGTATACGAGGGATACGGTCCGGCCGGGGTCGCGGTGATGGTCCGCACCCTCACCGACAACCGCAACCGCACCGCTGGCGATGTGCGTCACCTGTTCGACCGCTTCGGCGGAAACATGGGAACGACCGGCTGCGTTTCCTTCCAGTTTCAGGAAAAGGGCAACATCCTCATCGAAAAAGACGACGAGCTCGATGAAGAACAGGTCATGATGGACGCGCTCGAAGCCGGTGCCGAGGATTTTGCGGAAGAAGACGAAGTCTTCGTGATCACCACCACGCCCGAGACGTATTACGATGTGCGTTCCGCACTGGAGACCAAAGGATATGAGCTGGCGGACTCCTCTCTCGGCCCGGTCCCGGTCACCTGGGTCGAAGTCGAGGATCCGGAGGCCGTCGTCAAGCTCGAAAAGATGATCGACGCACTGGATTCTCACGACGACGTGCAGGACGTCTATCACAACTGGGACAACTGAGGCGGGCTGGCCGGACGGGACGACGCACCCGCAGGGGGTAGTCGAGCATGGCGCTCAAGTTTGACCGCAACCGACGTCGTGTGGAAGAACGCGCTGGCGAGCAGCTCCGGGACCACGAGGAAATCGTGCCGGTGCCCGCGCCTCCGGCGGAGCATGCCGAAAAAACCGAGGCAGCTGCGCCGCCTCCTTCCGACCCGGTTCGCGAAGCCCTTTCCCGGGTGCATGTTTTTGCGTTTGTCGGGTCTTCCGGCACCGGCAAGAGTACACGCGCGATCAGCGTCTCCCGCCAGTATGGCATCGACCACATCATCGATGACGGCTTGCTGATCAACGGCAGCCGAATCGTTTCCGGCACCTCCGCAAAGAAAGCAAAATCCAAGATCGAGTCGGTCCGTCAAGCCCTGTTTGCGGATCCCACGAGGGCGGAGGTCGCACGGCGTGCGCTGGTGGCGCAAAAGCCCAAAAATCTTATGATTCTCGGCACCTCGGATGCGATGATTTCCCGCATCTGCGACAATCTCTGGCTGCCCCAGCCTTCGATCATCGTCCGGATTGAGGATGTGAGCACGGAGGATGAGATGCGGCAGGCCAAAGAGACACGCGTATCTGAAGGCATGCATACGATCCCCGTGCCCAGCATGGAAATCAAGCACGAATTTTCCGGCTATTTTTCCGACCCCTTCAACCGGCTCCGCCGCCGGCGCGACCGGGAGAGGGGCATGGCGACCGCAGCACCCGACTCCGAGCGCACGGTGGTACGGCCGACCTTTTCCAGCCTGGGGACATATACCCTGTCGGACGGGGCGTTGCGCAACATGGTCGAAATCATCCTTCGCAATACCCAGGGGGTCTACAGTCTCGTCGGATTTCAAGTGGTCAAAGAGGTCTACGGCATCGTCCTGTATCTCGAAATAAGCCTGTATTACGGTTTCAATGCGCAGGAGGTCCTTGCACGCGCCCAGGAGCGCGTCAGCGCGCGCATCGAGGAGTACACCTCGATCAACGTCATCGAGGTTAACATCAAGGCGCGGCGTGTCGTACATCCCCCTGCGAAAGCAGATCCGGTCCGGGTTGAGGAGACAGAGCCTCAACGGCGCGCGGCGGCGGTGTTTGGCGATCCGGACGCGATGCGCGAGACAGCGCAGCGCGACCGCACGGAGCCGGCGGTCGAATCTGCGGCAGAGGATTCTCCTGTTGAAACGGGTGAGAGGTTGTTGACCGGACCGTCCGGAGAAGACACAGACATCGGCGGCGCGGTGGCAGAGCGCATCCGCGGCGCGGTACAGCGTATCACCGGCTTTTTCGCGCGTAGATGAAGAACCAGAACTGAGCATAGCCCGCATAGGGACCAAACCGTTCCGACGCAAATGTCATGATCTCCCGCACACCGGCCCCGGGGCCCAGCCAGACGCTTCGCACCACCCGGGCGACCCATGTGTCGACCGGGCAGACATCCGTGCGCACTCCGCCGTACAGCAGCGTGCAGTCCGCGATTTTGTCCCCGACGCCGGGCAGCTCTTTGAGCACCGCGCGTGCTTCCTCCGCGGGGAGGCGGGCGAGCCGGTCGAGGTCAGGCCGGAATATGCCGGTGGAAAGCATGCGGGCGGATTGCGCGAGATAGGGACAGCGGTATCCGCCAAATGCTCTGCCGCACCGCCCGCCGGGTATGCCTTCCCCGAATCCGCAGTCGCGACCGGGATCCGGACACAGTCCGGAAGCGATGGCATCCGGTGAAGGGAAGTCAAAGACAACACGGCCTTCGTCATCGGGGAGAGGGGACGGGAGAGAAGCCCCGAACCGCTCAGACAGCGTCTCAACCAGGGACATGACACGCGGGATGCTGTTGCGGGCGGAGAGAATATAAGACAACAGCGTCTCAGTGAAATCCTGACGCAGCAGCCGGGCGCCGGACGCGAACGAGAGCGCCCGCCGCATATAGTCGTCGGTCTGCACCCGGTCGACCACCGGGCCGTAATCGACCCCGAGGTCAAGGTAATGATGCCAGAATGCAGCAAAGTCGTCTGCGCGGGCATTTTCGATCTCGAGATCCCGCCCGCCGCGGAGCGAGGAGACCGCGACCCGGCGTCCGCCCGCCACCCCTGCACACCGGTCGGGCCGTCCGGACACCGGAGCAGGCCGCCACCGGAAGCACTGGCCGCTCTCAAAGGTCAACCCGGCATCAAAACCGCCGGGCGACAGGTCTCCCACATCGTGTACAACCAGCACAGGCAGACCATACCGGGCGGTTTCTGTCAATCGGAAAGCAGATGGATCGGGCATGTCGGATCTCCCTTATTCTCAGTTCTTCCCATCGTATCACCTTTTCATTTGCCCGTCGGCGGCATGGTATAATGTGGGTCGTGAACCATGTGTTCCGCAACGTAAGTTGGAAAGGCCATGCCCCCCATGAAGGAAAAGATTTACACCATCCCGGTCAACGACGCCTTTCGCCGCAACGACAGGGATTGCCCTTTGTGTGTGCTGCGTGAAAAACTCGAAGGGGAAATGCTGGATTATTATCTCGGGCCATCCCTGATGGAGTCCGACGTGCGCACCTCAACCAACGCGCGCGGATTCTGCCGGACCCACGCCAACGCGCTGTACCATCGCGAACACAACCGTCTCGGACTCGGGCTGATGCTGCATACCCGCGTCGGGAAGGTCGGCGATGATCTGGGAACCGCGCTGGCGCAGGCGGATATCCAGCCCCGCACCCTGCTGTCCGGCCGCCAGAAGGAGTATCGGGACCGGTTGCGCACCGCCGCCACGGAGATCCGCGGTCACGCCGCAACCTGTGTGATCTGCGACCGGCTGGCGGAAACCATGGCCCGCTATCTCGACGTCATATGCTGGCAATACGCGCACGAAGACAGCTTTCGGGATGTCTTCCGGACGACCGGACATTTCTGCGTACCCCATCTGGCGGACCTGCTGGACGCCGCGGCCGCGCATCTGGGACAGAATGACGCGTCCGCGATGCTGATTGACCTCCGGACGGTGACCGCCCGCGCGTTCGGCGAACTGGAGCACGATGTCGAATGGTTTACACTCAAATTCGACTACCGCAACAATGACAAGCCCTGGGGGAACAGCAAAGACGCGGTGATTCGCGCGATCCGGACCCTGACCGGCGGTACCGGACCCGAAAGGCAGGAGAAGCCCTGATGCGACGGAACGGACATCGACTGTACCGGATGACGCTCGTATCCCTGTTCACAGCACTGACCATCGTCGGGGCGTCCATCCAGATCCCGCTGCCTTTTTCCCCGGTTCCTGTGACATTGCAGTCGCTGTTCGTCCTGCTGTCCGGCATGCTGCTCGGCAGCGTATGGGGCGGGATGGCACAGGCGTTGTTTCTGGTGGTCGGACTGGTGTTTCCGGTGTATGCCAGCCGGCAGATCGGGCTGGCCGCGATTCTGCATCCGAGTTTCGGTTTTGTCGTAGGGTTTGTCCTGGCGGCGCTGCTGGTCGGGCTTGCGATGCGCCGGATCGGGCGGCCCTCCTTCGGCAGGCTGTTCGTGCTGGCGCTGTGCGGAACCGTTGTACTCTATGCCGCGGGGCTGTTCCACGTGCTCTTCACACTTCGCTGGATCCATGGTGCCGGCTGGGCGTTCGGGAAAGCTCTGTCGTACCTGTTGCTGCCATATTTGCCGGGAGACCTGCTCAAATGTACGGCGGCCGCGCTGGCTGCTCCGCCTATCCTCCGTGCGATCGGGGGAAAGGCCGACTTCACAGGAGGAAAGAACCATGCATGACCTGGTAATGCCGGAGGAGTATCTATTGCTGGAGGGCGACACGCCCGGGCACCGTGTCGTCCTGATCGGTTCTGAAGCGATGGGTGAAGGCGACGAAATCCTCGGCCGAAAACTGATGCTTGCCTTGATCGGCGAGATGTCTTCCGGTCCCATCCTGCCCCATGCGATCATTTTATACAACGGAGGCGTCCGCCTGGCCTCTGCGGATTCGCCGGTCCTGGCGGATCTCAAAGAACTCGAACACCACGGTACCGATGTGATGGTATGTGCGGCCAGTCTTGAACATTTCGGCATCCCGAGCCCACTCACCGCCGGCCGTCCGGTCTCCCTGCCGGAGATGTCGGACTGCCTGATGAAAGCTTCGGCTGTCATCCGGCCCTGACAGGACACCTGAAGGAGGTGCCGTCTATGAATCGATTTGTCCAGTCCGTGCTCAATGTATTCCGGGGAGGGCTGCGGGCTTTTCTCCGCTATCCGGCGTCCATGTTCTGCGCGCTGGTGATTGCGGTCACCGCCTCCATCCGGCTGGCGCTGGACGGGGATGCCGGTTTGGAGACCCTGCTGATCTGCATCCAGTGGGCCGCTCTGTTCGGCGGGGCACTCGGTATGGCCGCGACCGCCCTTTCGTCCGCCCGCCGGCGGGCCGGTACCTGGATGGCGGCAGGGAACGGGGTTGCGCTGCTGCTCGCCGCGGGACTGGGTGTCTGGCTCTATCTGGGGTACGGCACCTTGCCGACGCTTGTCACATCACGGGTGGTGGCAGGCGCGGTTCTGGGATTTCTCCTGTTCCAGATGATCCTGTCCCGCCGGGACATGGACATCGAGTACGGCGAGATCTGGTTTGTCACGCTCCGTTCGTTTTTCATCGCCGCGATCTATGCGGCGGTTTTGATCGGTGGTCTTTCTTTCATTGTGTTCGCGGTCAAAAACCTCCTGCTGGACAATCTGGACGAGGAAGTCTACGCGCACGTGGCGGTCTGGTCGGGGTTTGCCGGGTATGCCTTTTTTCTGGGATATCTCCCGGACTTCTCTCCGGAAGATCCGGGCGACCGGCTGGAGACCGCGCGTCGACACCCGGTTTTTATCGAAGTCCTGCTTGCTTATGTCGTGATCCCGCTGATCACGTTGATGACACTGGTACTGCTGATCTGGAGCATCCGGATTCTGGTGCTCGGGGAGTTGCCCGCGTTTGCCCGGATCGCAACCATCTTTTCGTCTTATGCCGTAGTCGGCATCGGAGTCGCGATCCTGACCGGGCGCTACCGGCAGCAGACCGCGGTCTGGTTCCGGCGCCTTTTCCCGATTGCCGCAATCATCTTTCTCGCTTTCGAAACCTATGCGATTGTCGACGAGCTCTCCCGCAACGGGCTTCGAACCGGTTCGTATGTGGCAGTTCTGATCGGCGTATACGCGCTGGCGGGTGCGATCATCCTGCTGCTGCGCCCTCTGGAACGGCATCGCCTGACCGGCTGGATCGCGATGGCGGTCATCCTGGTGGCGGTGCTTCCGTTCCTGAGCTATCTGGATCTGCCCGCCCGTTCTCAGGGAAACCGGATGGCACGCATCCTCGAGCGCAACCAGATGATCGTACAGGACCGGATCCGGCCTGCCGCTGGGGAGCTGTCCCTTGAGGAAAGAGAAGACATCATCGTCGCGGCCGAATTTTTCTTTTACGATGCGCGAGAAGCCCCCAGACCAGCCTGGCTGGCGGCTTCTCTCGATGACATGATGCAGTTTGAAACCGTGTTCGGCTTTTCCCCGTACGATCCGGGGGAGGGCCCGTCCAAACCACCGGTGTCCAGCTACCTCTATCTGACGCTCCCGCAAGGGTCGGTTCCGATCACCGGATATGATACGGCGGTGACGGTCGGCGAACTCTGGGGCAATCCGCCGCCGATCCCCGTCGAGGGTACACAGGGCATGTACGCGATCACGCTGTCCGGATTCACCCGCAACGGCACTCCTCGCGTGCATGTCGAACGGGAGGGGCAGGCGCTGCCGGATCCCGACCTGTTGCCCCCCCTGCGCGCGCTGGTCGGTAAGTATAACGACGGAGCCTTCGAAAAACAGCGGGTCGTCGCGTATGAGGACATGCTGATCCCGCTGGAGACGGGCGGTGTCCGGATGCTGCTTGTACTGCAGTCGGTCGAGGTTTCGGTTCCTGTGGAGGGAGAACCGACCGACTGGTTTTTGACGGTGGCCGCGCTCTATTTCGGAGACTGACACCATGCTGCCTTATGACACCGGAAGCCTCTCACCTGCTGCTGTGGGCGAGGGGCTTTTTATATATCAGGATCTGTCACTCGGGGGGCGGTGCGCTTGAAAAACGGGGATAAGTGCGTATAATTTAGAGTCACCGGCCTTTCGGTCGATTTGATTTATGATGCTTCGGATGCATCCGGGGTTCCACATGATTGCGATGGCGACATACGAACAGATCCATTCCATTGAGACGGAGTTGTGCAGATACCGCAAGGGCAGCCTGCGCGTGTCCATTGACATGGAACGCGGCCTGATCACGTGGAAAGACAGCAATCACTGGGTCAACGATTTCACCCGATCCCTCGACCGGGAGACGGTACAGACCATCCGGAGCGGCCTCGAGGACGCAGGGATCCTGGAGTGGGACGACCGCTACGGCACGGCCGAACCGGCAGAGGCCTGTACACACGGAAAAAGCTTCTGGTCGATTGTCATCCGGACGGAAGAAGAGAGCCTCAAACGATACGGCGTCGACCTGTTTCCCCCGCAATGGAATGACTTTCGCGCCCTGATCGAAAACATCTCCCGCACCTCGTTCGATTTGTAGACAACCCACTTCCGGTCTTTCCTTTTCAGGTATTGTCAGCCGGCCTCAGGCGCGGCTTTTTTTGTGCGCCAGAATGCGTCCGGTTGCTGCGGGACAGTGGCAACCGGCCGGCATCTATGGCAGGATGGGGACCAGATGGAAAGATACAACAATGGATGGGCTCCAGTGGACGATCTGCCGGGGACTCCAAGTGCGGGGAGGGTCGGGATGACAAGACCGAAGATGGTAGTGACGGATCTGGACGGAACGCTCCTCCGGGACGACAAAACACTGTCCGGATACACCCTCGATGTCCTGTGCAAACTCCGACGCGAGCGGATTTTGTTTACGGTGGCGACCGCAAGACCGATCCGAGCGGTGGACGGCTCGATGCCCGGACTCCGGTATGATGCCGGGATCTTTCACAACGGAGCGGTGGTCACGGAAGCAGGCAGACGGATCGCGGGACGCGGCATCGAGCACCCGTACGAGTTGATCCGCAGCATCCTCACGGACCGGGTAGACTGCCATGTGGCGGTCGAAGTGGACGACCGGCTGTATGCGAATTTTGACGTCGACCGGATCTGGCGCGGGGTTCCCTATCTGCCGACGACCGATTTTCAGGAATTGCGCGTACTGACCGCGGACAAGATCATCATCGAAACCGACTCGCTGGAAAAGATGGCAGGATACCGGCCTTATTTGACGGAAGAACTCTACCTGGAACTGTCCGAACACACCATCGCGATGATTATGCACCGGCAGGCGACCAAACAACAGGCCGTCCATCTGCTGGCAGCGCGTCACGGATTCGGGATGGAAGAAGTCGTTGCGTTCGGAGATGACTACAACGATATCGATATGCTCAAAGGGTGCGGGGTTGGTATCGCGGTCGGGAACGCATTGGAGGTGGTCAAAGAGGCGGCGGACGAGGTGTGTGAAACCAACGAAAACGACGGCGTCGCCCGCTGGCTGAGCGATCACCTGGGTCTCTGATCCCCGGCGGTCATCCTCCCGCGAGGCGACACCGGTGTTGTCCGGTTTACGCGATCCGGAGTTGCCCGTCCCGCAGCAATGTCGCGAGGCCGGCGGCGTCTTTCGCCAGATGATCGGAGAGCATGGCTGCGCTGGCGAGATCTCCCGGCTGGTGGAAATCCGATCCGGCCACCTGAAGCAGGCGGGGGTGGCGTGCCGCCAGAGATTGCGCGCGATCGTTGCGGCTGTCGTGGCGCGGATTTCCGTTCCAGGTTTCGATCCCATCCATCCAGACAGGATCCGCGGGTGTACAGCCGGGACGGTAGGGATGTGCCTGCACAACGATCAGGCCCTGCTCATCGGCCAATGCCCGAAACCGCTCCGGGTCGAGCCTGTATAAATCGGGGTGATCCACAAGCAACCGCTCGTCCACGCCGAAGACGAGATAATCGTTCTGGCTGCCGTCAAACCTCAGTTCCATCCCGAGCAGCACTTCGATGCCGAGGCGCACCCCTTCCTCCCGGGCGGCACGGTAGCCGGACATCCAGGAGGCAACGCGCCCGGCGGTGCTGCGGCCGGGCAGCTGACCGGCGATCTGCCGGTAATAGTGGTCTGTGACGCAGATGGCGTCATAGCCCGCCTCCGCATACAGTGCAGCTCCCTGCGCGCCGGACACCTGTCCGCAGGGGCTGGTTTCGGAGGTATGCAAATGGAGTTCGTAGCGGTACTCTGTTTTCATCCGACTCATTCTACCCGATTCCGGGCGATCCGGCATCTGGCCGTTTTCACAAAAGTGGCGGGATCTGATAAAATACGGTAGATCGTATTCCCGGATTGCCGGGCATGGGAGGGGAACAATTGGATTACTGGGAAGGCTTCCTGCTGGGACCTCTCTGGAGTGACACCGATTATGAAAACCGGCGCCACGGAGGTCTGATCCTCGGGATCGGGGTCCTGGTCTGGGCTGCCATCGCGGTCATTGTGCTGCTGCCGGGTACACAAAGCGTCTGGATTTCGCCCGCGTCCCTCCGGATGTCGATGTTGTTCTATGTCGGATTGACATTGGTTTCGCCGTTCCTGTCCCGCATTTACTACCGTCTGGCGTTCCCGCTTCGTATTGCGGCTCTGGGGATCCAGCTGGCCAAATTCTGTGCGGGCATGATGATACCGGTTAATATCCTGCTCAAGGGATTCCGGTTGGACCTGCCCTCGCTGCAGGATGAAGCCCTGGTTTTTTTTAACGAGTATCTCAGCGGCATCATCGACCGGTTCACGGGGGAGTACGGAGGTGCCGGCATGATCATCGGCATCGGAGTCGGCGGCGTTTCCATCGCTCTCATGGGTGCGGGTATCGCGCTGGCTTCGCTGATCGCGCCGCGGGTAATCCTCGCCGCGATGCGTGTGATCCAGTGGATCTACGACTCGCTGCTGTTCCGTCTGGTGTTCCGGCGCTGGGGATTCAGCTGACAATCCGGTTGTTGTGATAAAACATGTCACAGGAAATCGCCCGCACCGGATGCGGGTCTTTTTTTACCTTTTCGGTATCCGCAGCCGGCTGGCCATCAGGAAGGAAAGCAGCAGCGCCAGCACGCCCGCTGCGACGAACCATCCGTTTGAGAAACGTCCTCTGATCAGCACATAGGTTTCCGTCAGGCTGAATAAAATCAGGAAAGAGCCCGCGAGCGTGATCGGCACCCCCTGGAATACAGTGGTGTCTTCGGTCAGGTTGAAACGCGCAAGCCGGAACGCGCCGGCGAGAGGAAACAAAACAGCGATTGCGTACCCGACGGTGCGCCAGGGACCTGCGAGCATGGACGCGTGCAGCTGCCAGGAGATCACCGCAGGCGCGACTCCGAAGGAAATCAGGTCGCAAAGAGAGTCCAGCTGTTTGCCAAAGTCGCTCTCCGCCCCGAGCAGACGCGCGAGCTTGCCGTCGTAGCGGTCGAGGATGGCCGCCAGGATGATCAGAAGGCAACTCAGGAAAATGCGGGGTGCGATGGCGGGGATGGAACCCCGGTCGATTCCGGCAGCGGAGGAGGCGACCATAATCGCGAGCACTCCGCAGGATAGATTGGCCATCGTAAGGGCGTTGGCCAGATTCATGCGGATGGGGTTGTCCTGCTCCCGCAGACGTCCGAGCCGGCGCACACCGGGTGGCAGTGCGAAGATCCGGACGGGACGACGTTCCCGTACCGGCATCCGGATGACGTGAGACAAGCGGGGAAACCGCGAGGTCCGGCGGGGCCGTCTTCTTATTGCCATGACGCCACCACCGTTTTGCCGGCCCGGACTGACTGCCCCGGCCGGATCAGGATATCACAGGCCGGCGGCATCACCAGTTCCGCACAGGAGCCGAGTCTGATCATGCCGAACCGCACACCCTGGTCAACCCGGTCGCCCTCGCGCACATCGCAGACGATCCGGCGCGCGAGCATGCCGGTAATCTGGTTCACTCTGACTTTTCTGTCTCCCGACTCACAGTCGATCAACAGCGAATTGCGTTCGTTCAGTTCGCAGGCATGACTTTTAAAGGCAGGCAGAAAGGATCCCTCGCGGTACTCGACGCGGGCCACCCGTCCGCTGCAGGGAGCACGGTTGATATGGACACTGAAGACAGACATGAAAATGGAAACCCGCACCGCGGGGCCGCCCAGCAGAGGGTCGTGTGCGACCGGTACCACCGACATCACCTTACCGTCGGCAGGACTGAGCAGCACGCCGGGATCCCGCTCGATCTTGCGGTCGGGCGACCGGAAAAACCAGAGAAGAAACAGAAAAACCGGCAAAGCGGGCAAGGCGGCCAGCGGGTGAATCCAGAACAGCAGAGCGACCGGGGCGAATGACGCGAGGATCGGCCACAGGCCCTCACGAGCTAACGGTATGCGGAATTTGTGCATGGCAGTGTCAAATCCTCCCGGGCCGGGGACCTCCCGGCAAGTGATGCCTTATTGTATCGGTTTATGCCACATTTGTCTGCTGTCCATCGTATGGATTGCCTCCGCCGCGGCACGCTCCGATGCGAACAGTTTCATCGGGATGTTGAACCAGCCGGTCTGATCCCGGTCCAGCAGCTCGAGCAGCAGCCCCAGTTTCATGCGTGGATCGGCTTCCCATGCGGTCGAGAGGGTGCGGAAGCGCCCTTTGAGGAGCAGAGAGATCAGGGAGTCAACGTTCATTGCGGTGCGGCGTTTTTCGTAATCGAGATACAGTTGCCGCCGGGCGGCCTCGAGTTCGGTGAGAAACGTGTCGCAGGTCAGGATCCGGTCCCGGGGCAGTCCGAGGATCTGCGAGGCCTGCTGGAGCCCCAGCAGCAGATCGTAAGTGTAGAACCGCTTCATCGCGCGATACTCGTCGCAGGCAAAGTAGTAATAATCCCCGTCAATCCGGCCAAAGGTCACCAGCGTGTCCAGCCGCCCGAGCCGCCGGTTGGTTTCCAGGGCAGCAGGAGTCAGGTCGAACGCTCCACCCAGATCCATCCGGTTGCGGATGTGCGCGAGCCGGATGTTGTCGCTCTCGACCGGCTTGTCACCACCGCGGATGTCGACTGCGATGATGTTGCGGTATCCGCGGCGGCGCAGCATCGAGACCGGCAGATTGTCCCCGAACCCTCCGTCCAGATAAGTCCTGCCCCCGAATCCGACCGACTTGAGTCCGGGGTAACGGGTGCTGCCCATGATATAGTCGACCAGCAGTCCGGGATGAATGGACTCCCGCCACACTTCGATGGTTTCCAGGTCAGTCAGCGAGTACAAGACCAGTCCGTAATCGATTTCCGAACCCATGACCGCGGATTCGTCGAGCACCCGCTCGATGGTGGCCCGAAACGGCGAGGTGTCCAGTCCCCGTTTGCGTACGATGTTCACCATGACGTCCAGATTTCTG
>CAZBKR010000039.1:13249-14175 GCA_964492455.1 uncultured Oscillospiraceae bacterium | reverse complement strand
CGCCTTGAACACCGCCGGATCGGAGAGCATGCCGATGTGAATCGCCGCAAAAAAGTGACCCAGATTCTGAGGGGTGTCCGCATCCCGATAGAGCTGTCCGACATGCATGCCGAACGAGGCCCCGCTCAACACCGCGCTGAGCACATCGATCATGATCGCGATGCCCGAACCTTTGTAGGTGCCGAACGGGAGTACGACGCCGGCGAGCGCGGCTGCGGCGTCGGTGGTTGGATGCCCCTCCGGATCGAGTGCCCATCCTTCCGGAATGGATTTTTTCTCGATGTCCGCGAGGTTGATTTTCCCGCGGGCCACGTAGCTCGACGCGCAATCCAGTACCAGCGGGCGGTGCTTCGCCGCGGGGGCCGCGATGGAAAACGGGTTGGTGCCCATCATGGGGACCATACCGCCCCAGGGAGCCATCGTGGGCGGTGCGTTGGAAAGCGCAATGCCGATCATGTCGGACTCGAGCGCCATCATCGAGTAGTACGCCGCAAATCCATAATGATTCCCGTTGAACACCGTCGCAGCCGCGATCCCGCAGGTCCGGGCGCGTTCAATGACCAGTCGCATCGCCTGGGTTCCGGCGACCGCTCCCATGTTGTTGCGCGCATCAATCCGCATGGCTGCGGGTGCGTCCGCAATGACCTCGATGCGACCGTCGGTATTGAGCCCGCCACTGGCAACCCGGCCGGCGTAGACGGCCATCCGCGAGATTCCGTGGGAACTGATCCCGCGCAAGTCAGCCCGGACGAGGTTGTCGACCACGATCGCGGACTGGTCGGCCGGAAGACCCGCACCGGTCAGGATCCGCTCACAAAGCGCGCGGGTACCGTCCGGGTCCAGATAAAAGTCAAATTGTTCGCGATCCGCCATGGGTTATTCCTCCGAGAGACCCAGACGGTCATAAGTCGATTGGAATCCGAGGA
>CAZBKR010000039.1:0-13239 GCA_964492455.1 uncultured Oscillospiraceae bacterium | reverse complement strand
CCGCGCGGATACGGTCCATTACGGAAGCTTCATTTTGTTCCCGGGCGATCGCAGCTGCCAGGATGGTCTCCGCTTCTTCCAGCGGAACCACCACCACGCCGTCATTGTCGCCGACGACGATATCGCCGGGTTTGACCTGCACACCCCCGATTACGATCGGCTGGTTGATCGTACCGCCGGTCGCCTTGGTGGTGCCCTTCATCGAAAACCCGCGGGCATACATCGGAAAGCCCAGTTTATAGATCGGCATTGTGTCACGGACACCCCCGTCGGTGACAATCCCGCGGATTCCTTTTTCGATCGCCGCCACCGTGATGATCTCGCCCCACATACCGGCTTCGGTAAACCCGTCAGCAGAGACGACCAGCACGTCGCCGGGTTGCGCGATGGAGACCGCCTTGTGCAGCATGATGTTGTCCCCGGGACGGCAATGTACTGTCAACGCGGATCCGCATACGCGGGTGCCAAACCAGGCCGGACGGATGTCGTTGGCCAATGCGCCGCGTTTGCCCATGGATTCATGGAGTGTGGCGGGTTGCTGGTCCGAGAACCGTTCCAGCAGTTCAGCGGACGGGCGCGGATGGTTACGGATCACATCTTTCATGGTAGAGAGCCTCCTGTCGGGTGTGGTTGTAACATATGGGATTGTACACTGCGGGCAACCCGGGGTAAACTGTCAAAAAAGAGGTGTTGTTATATGCCGTTCTATGACTTGCGCTGTACATCCTGTAACCATGAATTCAACCGGAAGGCATCCGTAGCGGATAAAACCGACCTCCGGATTCCCTGTCCCGACTGCGGATCAACCGCGTTGGAAACCGTATTCAAAAGTGCTCCCGCCTCGATTATGAAATCGACCGGTGAACCGGCGGCCTGTCCGCACGCGCATCTATGCGGTGCTGCCTGCCATCACGGCTGATCCCTGCCGCAAAGCAATCACCGTCAATGAAAAACGGCCGGAAGGTTCCTCCGGCCGTCTTTCATTATGGTGTGCTTCAGATCAGGCGTTGGAGATGACCGCGAAATCATCCGCCTTGAGGGATGCGCCTCCGACCAGTCCGCCGTCGATGTCGGCCATGGCAAACAGCCCGGCCGCGTTTTTGGCGTTCACGGAGCCACCGTACAGAATGCGCTGATTGGCGGCGACTTCCGCTCCATAGAGATCGCGGACGATCCCGCGGATAAAGAAGCAGACTTCCTGCGCCTGTTCGTCGGTTGCGACTTTTCCGGTGCCGATCGCCCAGATCGGTTCGTACGCGATCGTGATGTGTCCCATACGGTTGGCCGGAATCCCCGCCAGGCCGTACACGACCTGCGCACGGATGTGGCTGAAGGTGTGTCCGCCTTCGCGCTGTTCCAGCGATTCGCCGCAGCAGAAGATCGGACGTACCCCCCAGTGCAGGGCGGCTTTGACCTTCCTGTTGACAATCTCGTCGGTTTCCGCAAAATACTCCCGGCGCTCGCTGTGACCCAGGATCACGTACTTGACACCCATCCGGGCCAGCATCTCAGCGGACACTTCGCCGGTGAATGCCCCTTTGTCCTCAAAGTGGCAGTTCTGGGCTGCGACCGCGACGTTGGTATAGGCACAGGCCTCTAGCACGGTCGGGAGCGCGGTGAACGGAACCCCCACGACCACTTCCGAAGTGGCGGCCGCAACCAGCGGTTTGAGCGCACCGGCCAGCTTGAGCGCGTCAGCCGGGACACCGTTGTTCATCTTCCAGTTGCCCGCGGCCATGGTGCGGCGCGCATCGGCGTCCATCAGGCAATCGATGCCCGGCAGAACCTTGCCTTCGAGGAATTCGAGGGAAGCTCCGCCGCCGGTCGAAATGTGTGAAACCTGGTCGGCGAATCCGAGCAGCTCGATCGCGGCTGCGGAATCCCCGCCCCCGATGATGGAGAGCGCGCTGGATGCCGCCACCGCACGCGCGACTTCACGGGTGCCGCTGGCAAATTTGTCAAACTCAAACACACCGACCGGACCGTTCCAGACCACCGTGCCCGCTTCGCGGATGGCACTGGAGAACAGCTCGACAGTGCGGTGGCCGATATCCAGCCCCTGCCAGCCGTCCGGAATCTCGGTGGAGTCCACCGCCTTGCTTTCTGCATCGGCCGCAAAACGATCCGCGACGATGTTGTCGATCGGCAGCAGCATCCGGACATTGTTCGCTTTCGCTTTTTCCAGCAGCGACGCTGCCAGATCGACTTTGTCGTCTTCGCAGAGCGAGTTTCCGATGGCGTGGCCGAGCGCTTTATAGAAGGTGTATGCCATGCCGCCGCCAATGATCAGGGTGTCAACTTTGGTGATCAGGTTCTCAATGACACTGATTTTGTCCGAAACTTTGGCGCCGCCCAGAATCGCGACAAAGGGACGTTTGGGCTCAGCCAGTGCGGCACCCATTACGTCGAGTTCTTTCTGGATCAGATAGCCGCAGACCGCTGGCAGATAGTTCGCCAGCCCCGCAGTGGAGGCATGCGCACGGTGTGCTGTACCGAAAGCATCGTTGACAAAGATGTCCGCCATCGAAGCGAGTTCGCGAGCGAAGGCGGGGTCGTTTTTGGTTTCTTCTTTATGGAAGCGGACGTTTTCGAGCATCATAATTTCGCCGTCCCGGAGCGCGGCGGCCTTGGCTTTGGCATCCTCCCCGATGACATCAGCCGCGAGGGTGACCGGACGACCAACCAGTTCGGCGAGCCGATCCGCAGCAGGTTTCATCGAGAATTTCGGGTCCGGACCGTCCTTCGGGCGGCCGAGATGGGAAACCAGGATGACGCGGGCGCCTTGGCCGGCGAGGTATTCCACTGTCGGCAGCGCGCCGCGGATGCGCTTGTCGTCGGTAATCGCGCCGGTTTTCTTGTCCAGCGGGACATTGAAGTCTACGCGCACGATGACGCGTTTGCCTTTGACCTGGATGTCTTCCACATTCTTTTTCTTTGTCATTGCCATGCTTTCACTCTCCTGCTGAAGCCGGAACCGGCTGTGTCGGGCTCTCACGGCAGTATCCGCTGCCCGTTTTTTGACCAATCGTTATTTTAATTCCGATGGACGCTTTTTTCAATGTGACAATCTGCCGGAAAAGCATTCCCGGCCGGATCTTTCGGAGGAGGTCCGGACATCCGAATGCCCGTAAACAGAGCTGCTTTGCGATACGAAAACGATTTCAGCCGTGCCGTTCCACCTCGAACAAAAAGATACTCTCCACATCCGCCAATCGGAATCCGGCTTTCTGCGCCGCAATCCGCAGTTGTTCCCCGGCAGAATCCACCCCTTCCAGATCCGGGAGGAGCAGTCCCCTCCTGCCCCGGGAACCTTCCGCGATCACGCCGTAACGCCTCACGTCCCACGTCGGATCCCCCCTGTACGGGAACGGCGGTCTCAACAGATCCACACCGATCTCCAGATCATCCAGTTCCTCCGGTGATACCGGCGGGAAACGCGGATCCCGGCTGCAGGCCGATACTGCATTGGAAGCGAGTTCTTCCGCCAGGGTTTCCCGGACCGGCTCGATGGTTCCGATGCAACCGCGCAGCAATCCGTGCAAATGCAGCGAAACAAACGCTCCCGCAGAGGGACCGGTCATCGATTCTTCGAAAGCCGGATCTACCGGACCGGATGCCAGATAACTCTCCCAGACCATCTTTTTATGCGTACAGACCCACAGCCGAACCGCAGCCGTGGCATACATTACATATGGATCGTGTATAGAATGTTCAGGTGCCATCCCGCCCTCCTCCTTCGCGACCTCTCGCAAACGCAGTCAGATATCCGACGCCATACGGGCCTTCGTGCGAAAAAATCTCCACATCTGCCTGTCGTGTGCCTTCGGCATCGCACCCCAGATATCCACCCAGCACTGCGAGCGGACGCAAGCCGCACTGGGCGGCGTTTTCCACCATACGCGTGTTGAGTTTCGTTAGCATGCCGAGCTGTCCCGAGCGGAGGATCTGCTCAATTTCACGATCAAATACGGGGCCGTCCGGGTGAAATCCATACGGCCCGTCATCCCGCAGTACATGGGACAGGTCCGCACTCGCGAGCAGTAAAGGCTTGTCATCCATCTCCCCGACCGCTGCCCGCATAGCAGCACCGGCCCGCAGATGGGAGTCGACCGACAGAAATCCGGTGGAGATCCGGACGATCTGAAAATCGGTCCAGGCAGCACGAATGAAGTACAGCGGCACCATACATCCGTGATCGAGCGGGATTCTTCCTTCCTTCCCGTCAACAACCGGAATCCCGGCACGTTCGAGATGGTCGGTCAGACATTCTGCCAGTTCCCGGTCGACCGGAAGGGAGAAGCGTACCCCGGGCGCGCCAAACGCAGCCATGTCACCTTCCAGACGTTCGACCGATCCGATGCATACCGCATCCCGGTATGCGGGTCCGTGCGGGGTCACGCAAAGGATCGTTGCAGGCTTTCGTTTCCGCACCCGATCCGCGACCGATTCCAATCCGATACGGGTTGCGTCGGCGTCGATCTCGCGCCCCCGCCCGACCGGGGGCAGCAGAATCGGCGGATGGGGACAGACCACACCGGAATATGCTTTTCGGTTATAAGGTTCAGACATTCCCGACATAGACATGCTCCAGTCTTTCTTTTGCGGTTTGTGCCAGCCGGAACATCAGCTCCCGGTCGGTGGGCGGTGCCGTATAGAGGTTAGCGGGAAAGTACCGGCTCAGATGGAGAGGGATGGACCGGTCGAGCGCCGCCAGCCAATCGAACAGGGGTACCAGCGCGGTCAGGGAGTCGTTCATGCCGGGCATAACCAGCGTCGTCACCTCCACATGGCAGGAAGCGCGGCACAAAGCAATGGTATCGAGCACCGGTTGCAGCCGTCCGCCGCACCAATGCCGGTATACGGCATCATCAAAGGCTTTGAGGTCGATGTTCATCGCGTCGATAAAGGGAAGCAGTTCCCGCATCGGCGCGGGCTGGATGTAGCCGTTGGTTACCAGTATGTTGCGCAACCCCGCCTCGCGGGCTTTCACTGCAATATCCTGCACATTTTCATAAGAAACAAGAGGTTCACTGTATGTGCAGGAAATACTGGGAGCGCCTGCACGCAAGGCGGCTTCGACGATACCCGCCGCACGGACGGGTACCGATTCCCCGAATCGCGAAGGTCCCGGAAGGATCCTGCGGGGAAGGTCGGCAAACGAAATGTGCGCGTTTTGACAATATAAACAGTGCAGATTGCAGCCATGAAATCCGACAGAATACGTCATGGTGCCGGGCATGAAACGGCGAAGCGGCTTTTTCTCAACCGGGTCGAGCGCGATCGCCGCGGCCCGCCCGTAAGTGACAGCGTACAAAATGCCGCCCTCATTGCGGCGGACCCGGCACAGCCCGTATGTGCCTTCGTGAATCAGGCATACATGCGGGCACAGAAGACAACGGATGTCCCCTCCGGTCAATCCGTCGTGCGACTGATAAGCGGCGATCCGTTTATTGGTCTGTTCTGGCTGATCCATATGGCAACTCCGCCGGAAGACAGACATATCATGTGTCCTCTTCCCACCCCGCCGGCGGCCCTGTCGGGATCGTCAGCGGGACAGTTCGGCTTCCGCCTTCGCATGTTCCTGCGCGGCGATGATCCGGTCGCACAGGAGATCGAACGCAGGATCCGGCGTCCGGCATTCCGGGTGTGACAGAATGTGCGCAAGGCACATCCGGACCCCCTGGTCAAACCGGACCGTACAGGTAAATCCCGGCACCAGCCGTTTAATTTTCGAATTGTCGAAAATGACACTGGTCGCTTTGTCTCCCATCAGCGCGCCCCGCGCGGACGGATCGAATTCCGCGATGAAATCCGAAGAGACGTGATAGAGCAACGGCTCGACGCCGAGCGCGCGTGCGACAATCGTGTAGATCTGGTTCCAGGTCAGCGTTTCGTCCGATGTGATGTGAACCGCTTCCCCGATTGCGCGCGGGTTGCCCATCAGGCCCGCAAATCCCTTCGCGAAGTCCCCGTTCCAGGTCATGGTCCAGAGGGAAGTGCCGTCGCCGTGCACCAGTACCGGTTTGCCCTGCAGCATCCGCTCCAGCACCTGCCAGGTACCCTGGTTTCCGTTGTAACCCATCGGAACGGAACGGATGCCGTATGTATGACTGGGACGGACGATGGTGACCGGGAACCCTTCCCTGCGGTAGGCTTCCATCAACAGATGCTCACTCTCGATCTTTTTCTGCGAATAGGTCCAGAGCGGGTTGGACAGAGGGGTGCTCTCCCGCACGAGCGGATCCCCCAGCGGCTTTTGATAGGCCGATGCGGAGCTGATGTAGAGATACTGCGCGGTCCTGTCGGTGAACAGCTTGACCGCCTGCGCGGCATGTGCCGCGTCGAACCCGATGAAGTCGGCCACGGAGTCGAACACCAATCCGTCAATGGCGGCCAGCACCGCATCGGGATCCGCAAAATCCGCCTGCAGTGAATGGACGCCCTCCGGCAGATCCACGTACGTCCTGCGCCCGCGGTTGAGCACCCAGAGTTCCCATCCCGCCTTTACAGCTTCCGCGACAACCGCCGTGCTGATGGTTCCTGTTCCACCGATGATCAATGCCTTCATACTGTCACCTCGCGCTGTCTTTTTTGGTCTTCTCCCTTTGATTATAAAGGAAGTTGTAGGATAATGATAACGACATCCGGCGACCCCGTCTGTGGACGGTCGTCCCGAATTTATGCGGAGGTACCCCTATGGAAGGCAAAATGAAAGCGGCCGTTCTGGTCGAGACCGGAAAAGTGGAATATCAGGAGCGCGATATCCCGGCCCTGCGCGACGACCAGGTGCTGATCAAAATGATGCACTGCGGCATCTGCGGCTCGGACGTACACTATTATGAGCATGGCCGGATCGGCGACTTTGTCGTACGCGAACCCATGGTGCTCGGCCATGAAGGCGCCGGGCGGGTCGTCGAGGTCGGGAGTGCGGTCAATGACCTCAAGGTCGGCGATCTGGTGACGATGGAACCCGGCATTCCCTGCGGTCATTGCCGCTACTGCAAGACCGGAAACTACAATCTCTGCCCGGACGTGATCTTTTTTGCGACCCCGCCGGTCGACGGCATCTTTCAGGAGTATGTCGCGCACCCGGCCAACATGTGCTTCAAACTCCCCGAGGGCATGGACACGGTGACCGGCGCGCTGATCGAGCCGCTGTCCGTCGGTTTCTTCGCTGCTGAACAGGGATGGGCAACCGTCGGACAGAGCGCGGTCGTCCTGGGCAGCGGATGCATCGGGCTTTGCACGCTGATGGCCCTCAAAGCGCGCGGTGTGAACGAAGTCTATGTCGCCGACGTGTTCGACATCCGTCTGGAAAAGGCCATGGAACTGGGTGCGGCAGGCGTCATCAACGCCTCGCGTGAAGACACAATTCAGCGCGTCCTGGAACTGACGGGCGGCGAAGGCGTCGATCTGGTGTTTGAAACCGCGGGCAACCGGATCACAACACAGCAGACACCCAAGCTGGTCCGCCGCGGCGGTACCATCGTCATGGTCGGGATGGCTCCGGATTCAGAGCTGGTCTACGACCTCGGGACGGTGGTCGCCAAACAGGCTACCGTTCGTTCGGTATTCCGGTATCGCAATCTGTACCCGACCTGCATCGACGCGGCCAATCGTGTTCCGCTCCCGGTCAAGTCGATCGTGACGAAGTATTTCCCGTTCGACAAGATTCCGGAAGCGATCGAGTACAACATCAGGAACAAGAGCGAAACCGTCAAAGTCGTCATTGAATATTAACCAGCAACACGAAGGGGGAGCATGCATGGGAGCGAAAATTCTGGTTGTGGACGACGAGCCCAATATCGTCGATATCCTCAAGGCGAACCTGGAGCGTGAAGGGTATTCCGTCGTGACCGCCGGTGACGGCGCACAGGCGCTTGAACTGGGCCAGTCCGCGAAACCGGACCTGATTCTGCTGGATTGCATGCTCCCGAAAATGGATGGCTTCGACGTCTGCCGGAGGCTTCGTCAAACCGTCAGTGTTCCCATCCTGATGCTCACCGCCAAGAGTGAGGAGATCGACAAGGTGCTGGGTCTGGAACTGGGCGCTGACGATTACATCACCAAACCGTTTTCCATCCGCGAGGTGCTCGCGCGGGTCAAAGCGCAGTTGCGCCGGGTCCGGCTGTCCGAGGCGGAACCGGATTCGGATGGCAAGCTGCTGACATTCGGAGATCTGGTGATCGACAATGCCGCATATGAGGTGCGGCGCGGGAGCACGGTCATCGACCTCACCCTCCGGGAGTTCGAACTGGTACGGTTTCTCGCGCAAAACGCCGGCCAGGTGTTTTCACGGGAATCCCTGCTGGAAAAGGTCTGGGGATATGAGTACTTTGGAGATGTCCGTACCGTGGATGTGACGGTGCGTCGTACCCGCGAAAAACTCGAACCCGACCAGGACAATTACCGTTTCATCCTGACCAAGCGGGGCGTCGGATACTATTTCGACAAAGGGGCGGGTACAGCAGACAGGTCCGGTAAATAACCCTCCACTCCCCTGAAAGGAAGTGCCTCCCGCGTGATTTTGTCAACTGCCGCCCTCCCGCTGATCGAACGACTGAAAGACCTGTTCGCCTCTCCGGCCGCCTGTGTGGCGGCCGGCTCTGCGGCCGGGATTCTGTTTGTTGTTTTGGTTCTGGCGGGGATCCGGCGGTATCGCGGGCGCAAGGCCGAGCAGCGTACGCTCGAGAAAACCACCAGTCTGTTCGTTGGCGAACGGCAACGCGCAAATCTGGTTCTCCAGGATCTGGACGTAGGAGTGCTGCTGTACAACGCATCCGGTCAGCTGGTTTCCCGCAACCCGGCAGCCCTCGCCTTGCTGGCAACCAACACCCCTCCTGACAAATTCAGCGAATTTCTCCGCGCGTATGGCCGTGACAACGGCATACACGCGAACCTGTTGCTCGGAACCGGCAAAGCATCCGGCCAGATCACAATCAACGGACGTACATTGCGCATCCGTGTCAAGGAAACCTGGCAGGGGGAGCGCAAGGCAGGATCTCTGATCGTGATCAGCGACATCACCGACACCGAGCAGGAAGAGCATCGCCGCAAGGACTTTGTGGCAAATGTATCACATGAACTCAAAACCCCGCTGACCACCATCATGACATATCTCGAATCCCTTCTGGACTGGGGGCTGGACGAGAAACCCCCCTCTGCTGTCCGCAAGGACATCTTGCGCATCCAGGACGACGCGTTCCGGATGAAGCGGCTGATTGACGATCTGCTGTTGCTGTCCAGTATCGACAGCAGCGGCTGGATGCCGCGTATGGAACAACTGGACATCGATCTGACCGTCCGGCAGACAGCCGACCGCATGGGGTTGCAGGCCAAAGAGAAGGACATCTCCATTGAATGCTTTACCGTCTCCAGGATCCCTCTTGTATTTGTTGACAGGAGCGCAATCGAAAGGGTAATATCTAATCTCGTATCCAATGCGATCAAATATACCGGCCGCAACGGAGAGATCAAGATCTACACGAGTTCGGTGTCGGAACTGGTCATCGTTAAAGTGAGCGATACCGGTTTCGGGATCGATCCCGAGCACATAGACAAAATTTTCGACCGTTTCTATCGGGTGGATATGACTGGATCCCGCATGTATGGCGGCACTGGTCTGGGTCTCGCGATCGCGCGGGAACTGGTCGAGATGCATTCCGGACGGATTTCCGTCACCAGCGAACTGGGAATCGGTACGGAATTCACGGTCACGATCCCTTCCGCACGCAAAACCTTCCGCGAAACGCTGGCAGCCCTTTTGTCGGGAGCGCCGTATACGGACTCGTTCCATCAGGCTGCGGCCGAGGAGCTGTCCCGGCAAGCCACGGTCATGGGCATCGATCTGACGCACCCCGGCGCCAGAACCCGTTACAGCCAGGAAGCACTCCGCGACTTGGTGGAACGCGCGATTTTCGGCGATGAAGAGGCGGAAGAGCCGGATTCTCCGACATCCGGTGTGGAAGAGATACCAGCCGTGGTGCCAGGCATGCCCGATTCTCACATGGACGGGGAAGAGGCAACCCTTGTGCGTTCTCAACCGGACACATCTGAGCCGGAGGACGGAAACAATACACCACCCGGCAGAACGCCGTTTCTGCAGGGTGCGGAGAGGATACAGGAGAATCCGGACTAGCGCAATGCAGGAGCGCTGTCACCGGATCGGGAGGAGATCGGAATTGAATTCATATATTATCCGGGGCGGAACCCCTTTGCGTGGAGAAGTCACCATCAGCGGATCCAAAAATGCGGCGCTGGGGATCATTGCTGCCGCGATGGTGCTGGATGTTCCTTGCAGAATTGAAAACATACCGCAGGTGGCGGATGCCGAAATTCAGCTGGAAATCTGTGAGTCCATCGGTGCCATCGTACATCGTGAAGCTCCGGGAACCGTCACAATTGATCCCCGTCCCATCCGCACTTCCCATATCGAGACTGACAAGGTCCGCAGCATCCGCGCCTCCTATTATCTGCTCGGGGTCATGCTGGGCAAGTTTGGGGAAGGCAGTATCAAAATGCCGGGCGGATGCGATCTCGGAACCCGCCCGATCGACCAGCACATCAAGGGCTTTGAAGCACTCGGTGCGACTGTCACCATCGAACACGGGATGATCCGACTCTCGTCCGCGCAGAAGCTCCATGGAGAACATCTCTTTCTGGACCAGGGCAGTGTAGGCGCCACCATCAACATCATGCTCGCTGCGGTCCGAATCGAGGGAACCACGATCATTGAGAACGCCGGAAAAGAACCCCACATCGTCGATGTCGCGAACTTCCTCAATACCATGGGCGCCAATATTCGCGGGGCCGGCACCGATGTCATCCGCATCACCGGAACGCCCGTACTGCACGGGGACGGCATGTATACCATTATCCCCGATCAGATTGAAGCAGGCACATTTATGATTGCAGCCGCTTTGACCCGGGGCGACATCACTGTCCGCAACATCATCCCGCACCATATGGAGCCATTGTCTGTCAAGTTGGAGGAAATGGGTGCGCATACGGAATCCGGTGACGATTGGATGCGGGTCTGGACCGATGAAAACGCAGTTCTCTCCGCAGCCAGTTTCAAAACCATGCGCTATCCGGGCTTCCCAACCGATCTGCAGCCGCAGACCACCGTACTCCTGACGACCGCAACCGGCACCAGCCGCATGCACGAAGACGTGTTTGACAATCGGTTCCAGTATATCGAAGACCTCAAAATGATGGGCGCGCGCGTCCTGGTCGCGGACCGGTTTGCCATCATCGAGGGGCCTTGCCCGCTGACCGGCGCACACGTTCGTGCACATGACCTCCGGGCTGGTGCGGCGATGGTTCTCGCAGGATTGTATGCCCTGGGGGAAACCCGGATCGACGACAGCCAGATTGTCGAGCGCGGTTATGAAGATTTCGTCCACAAACTGACAGCGCTGGGAGCCGACATCCGGGAGGTCGAATGATCCGGGCCTGCCCGCTTTTCAGCGGCAGCAGCGGCAATTCGGTCTATATCTCGGATGGACGCACTTCCGTTCTGGTCGATGCCGGACACTGTGGACGCACCATCGAGAATGCACTGGACGCAATCGATGTATTGCCCGCCTCTCTTGCTGCGATTCTGGTGACCCATGAACACATCGACCATGTCCGCGGCATCGGGGTCATGATGCGCCGATACCATCTTCCGGTCTATGCCAACGAAGAGACCTGGCGTGCCATGCGCAGTTCCCCTGCACTGGGGAGATTCGATCCGGCACTCGCCCGCATCCTTCCGGTCGGTGAAAAAACCGCAATCGGGGATATGTGCGTCCAATCGGTCTCAACCCCGCACGATGCCGTCAATCCCGTCGGATACCGGATTGTATCCGGCAACCGGAACGTGTCGGTCTTTACCGATCTCGGACACGCGAGCCCTGCGCTTACCACTTTGCTCGGAGATTCCGATCTTTTGTTTTTTGAATCCAATTATGACCATGACATGCTGTACAACGGCCCCTATCCCTGGCACCTCAAGCGCAGGATTGGCGGAAGCAACGGACATCTGTCCAACTCGGACTGCGCCGTCGCGCTTCAATCGCTGTTGCGCAGTGGTGTCACTAGGTTTGTCCTCTCCCATCTCAGCCAGGAGAACAACACCCCGTCGCTCGCGCGTGCAGCCGCGGTCGCCGGACTGGAATCCTGCGGCGCCGCCGAGGGGAACGACTATCTGTTGGACATCGCGCCCCGCTATACGCCGGGCAAGATCTGGGAGCTGTAATCCCATGCGCATTCTGATCCGGGCAGTCGGGAAAATCCGGGAGTCCTGGATCCGCGACGGCATCTCGGAGTTCTCCAAGCGTCTTTCCCGTTATTGCCGTGTGGATATCGAGGAGGTAGCGGATGCGCCGGACACTCTTCCTTTCGAAAGGGTGCTGCAGGAAGAAGGCGAACGCTTACTCGCCCGCATACGTCCTACGGAATTTGTGGTACTATCCGCGCTGGACGGGGAACGGCTTGACAGCCTCGCATTCTCCTCGCGGCTAAGTCAATGGCTCGAGGAGAGCGGTGCACAGGTCACCTTTGTACTAGGCGGATCCAATGGCGTTTCTCCGGCCGTCACAGCCCGCGCAAACGCGCGGTTGTCGCTCTCCGATCTCACCTTCCCGCATGCGCTGGCCCGCCTCATCCTGCTCGAACAGATCTACCGCGCATTCCGCATCCGATCGGGAGAACCCTATCACAAATAGATCCTTCGTTCCCGCCTGTATTCTTATGCCCGCTCTCCCGGAGTCTCCGGGAAAGCGGGTTCTTCATTTATCCTTTGGCCGCAGTACATACAGACTGATCTCCGCCAACACCGGTATCGCCAGCGGGACAACTGCCAGTAACACGGCGACCAGCACCTGTACGCCTGTTTCGAGTCCTTCGGAGGTCTCTACTGCTTCGAGCATCCTGCGCTGCAGCATCTCATACACCAGGGTCTGCAGCAGGAAGAGTGCGACACCCGTGACCGCGGAAGCAACACGGGAAGCTCCGTGCCGCTGCAATGCGAACCCGGTCCAGACCGAACCGGAGAAAATGGAGATCCAGACCAGGGTAAATAACCACCCGAGGCTGGATTCCGTGATTTGCTGGTAGATGGCCATAGGTCTGCCTCCCCGTCAGAGAATCGCAATTCCATCATAAACAAACAGGCGCCCCGCTTGGGACGCCTGTCTGAAAAGATCCGGCAGAGACCTATTTTCCCGGGCCGTTACCAGCCAAGTATCGTGGGCA
>CAZBKR010000038.1:8753-14186 GCA_964492455.1 uncultured Oscillospiraceae bacterium | reverse complement strand
TGCGGACGGCGCCCGGGCGCGGGGGTCGTCCGTTGTCCTGTGTAACGGAGGATCGCAAATGAAAATGCCCATGGACTGTTTGCCCTGTATGCTCCGGCAAGTGCTGGAGGCCGCCGGAATGGCGACAGAAGACAATGTGGTTCGGGAAAAAGTCATGGAAGAGGCTGCCGCCTTGCTGCCGGGATTCCGGCAATATCGCTGTGCCCCCGAGATGTGCGAAGTCCTGCACGCGGTGGTGCGGCGACATACGGGCGTATCTGACCCCTATGCGGCAGTCAAAGCGCGTGACATCGCGACAGCACTTCGCTTCGAACCACTTTTGACCCGTTATGCCGGGGAAGCTGGACACCCATTGGAAAGACTTCTCAAGATCGCTGCCACCGGCAATGTGATGGATTCGGCAGTATACGGCGGCCAGGATATGGAAAGCGGTCTGGTGACCGAACTGGAACTTCCCTTCGCGGCAGATGATTGCGCTGCATTCCGGGAACAGCTGGAGACAGCCCGGACGGTGCTGATCCTCGGCGACAACGCCGGCGAAGTGGTGTTCGACAAACTGTTGACCAGGTATCTGTCCGAGAGCCGTGAGGTGTATTATGCAGTGCGGGGCGGTCCCGCACTCAACGACGCGACGGTCGAAGACGCAGTCCGGACGGGCATCGGAGCGTATGCAACGGTGGTTTCGACCGGATGTACCATGCCGGGAACGCTCTATGAAGCCTGTGACCCGGACTTCCGGCAGTTGTTTGACCGCGCGGATCTGGTGATCTCCAAGGGGCAGGGCAACTACGAGGCGCTCTCGGACGTGTCGCGTGGACTTTTCTTCCTGCTGAAGGCCAAGTGCGCCCAGATCGCAGCCGCGCTGGGTGTCGAGCAGGGTGCCTATGTGTTTCGCGCGCACAATGTATGAGCGGGCGCGCGTGATGTACGCTTCGCGGTCGAAAGACAGACCGGAGCGAAAGACCGGACAATACTGAGAAAGAAGAACCGACATGCTGATACGCCCTCAGAACCTGGATGCGACCCAGGGACCCATTTTTCGCAAGTTCCTTCTTTTTGCTTTTCCCATCATGATCATGAATCTGCTGCAGTTGCTGTTCAATGCGGCAGATATGATTGTGGTCGGGCGGTTCGCCGGCAGCGACGCGCTGGCAGCGGTCGGAGCGACGGCCCCGCTCATCAACCTCATCGTCAACCTGTTTATGGGATTGTCGGTCGGGACCAGCGTGATCGTCGCGCAAGACCGGGGGGCGGGCCACCCGGAACAGATCCGGCGGTCGGTCCATACGTCGGTTGCGATCAGTATCGCAGGCGGCGTGCTTGTGATGGTGACGGGATTTGCGTTCTGTGTTCCATTGCTCATTGCCATGGGAACGCCTGACAACATTTTCGACCAGTCGGTCCTATATATGCGGATCTATTTTCTGGGGATGCCGGCCAGCATGGTATACAACTTTGGCGCCGGGATCCTGCGGGCGGTCGGCGACAGCCGCCGGCCGATGTACTATCTCGTGATCGCCGGTATCGTGAATGTCGTTTTGAATCTGATCTTCGTCATCGGGATGCACATCGGGGTCGCCGGGGTCGCCTGGGCGACGACGATCTCGCAATATCTCTCGATGGTTCTCATCCTCGTCTGCCTGGTCCGGAGCGAGGATCCCATCCGTCTGCACATCCGGGAATTACGCGTAGATCAAAAAAAACTGGTCCAGATCGTCCGGATTGGTCTGCCGGCGGGATTGCAGGGACTCTTGTTCTCGATCTCCAACGTGCTGATCCAGTCCGCGGTCAACACGTTCGGATCAACCCTGATCGCCGCGAGTTCCGCGGCCGGCAACGTCGAGGGATTTGTCGGGACCTCCATGAACGCCTATAACAATGCAGCCATCACATTTGCGGGACAAAACATGGGGGCCCGGAAATACGACCGTATCGACAGAGTCGCCAAGGTTTCCACAGTACTGGTGTTTGCGACCTGGATCCTCCTGGGTGGCACGGCGCTTTTGCTCGGACGCCCGCTGCTCGGGCTCTACACGTCGGATCCGGAAGTCGTGCGTCTCGGGATGATTCGATTGACGGTACTGCTGGCGGCTTATTTCTCCTGCGGCATCATGAACGTGTTTCCCGGACTTTCCCGCGGGATGGGATACTCGATTCTGCCGATGCTCAGTACGTTGACCGGAGCCTGCCTGCTGCGGATCGTCTGGTTGTATACATTTTTTGCCTGGTATCCCACGGTATTCATGATCTTTATCGCTTACCCGATCACCTGGACACTGGCCGGCATCGGACAGGTGGGGGTGTTCCTGTATGCCCGCCGGCAGATCCGGCTTCGCGATCCGGACTGGCAGACTGCGTCTGACGGATAGAGGGATGTCGGCAACCTGACGCAGGCTTGCCTACGGTACTGGAAGATCCCGAAGATCGCAGAAACGGACAAAATTCCGGCCGGCTGGCCGGCTATCCTGTGTGTGAACGATCCGAATTCCATAAGTGGAAGGAGTACACACACATGAGTGAAACAGCAGGTACCCGGGCAACCTTTCGGCATACTGGCCTTTCGGGCACACCGTACGGGATCGGAAGCCAGGAGGCAATGAATATCCGGCAGCGCCGGCCTGAAGAAGAGGCCTTCTGGTTCGGGGAGAAAAGTGAAGTGCCCGTCTCTCCCGCAGCCGTACGGGAGGCGATCGAGACCTTTGAGCGGCACTGTCCCTGGATCAACGAAGAACTGCGGGGGTTTGCGGACGGATTCGGACAGCCGGCCGAAAAAGTCATACAGTACGCATTATCTTATATGCCCCATGGACACTGCAGCCACTTTGCCCTGCTGTCTGCCAAGACCGAAGACGGGCATATGCTGGCCGGCCGCAGCTATGAGTGGAGTGAGGACGACGAGATGCGGCTGGTCACAACCCACATGGGAGGATGCTACGCCCATGTGGGATTCTCACTGTTACTGTTTGGCCGGTACGACGGAATCAACGAGAAAGGGTTGACGGTGACCATGTCCAGCGGGATCCCGATCGAACAGTCCTTTGCCCCCGGTCTCCGGTTCTGGGTGGTGGTCCGGTTTTTGCTGGACACCTGCGCGGATGTGGAAGAAGCGCTGACACGGCTGCAGACGCTCCCGATCTCCGGGTTCTTCAATCTCATTCTGGCAGATCGCGGCGGGCGGGCTGCGCTGGTCGAGATCCACGATGACGTCCACGCGATTCGCCGGATCGGTCCGGGGGATCCAGACGGTTTTGTCGCCTCAACCAATCATTACCGGCTCCCGGACATGCAGTCTCTGGTGCGAAACCGGATGCGGCAGTCGGTCGACCGGTATGCTGCGATCGAATGTACACTCCGACCGGAACAGGTCGGGCGCGATGTGCTGTACAGGCTGCTTTCTTCGCACACCCCCGACGGGATGGCCTGCCATTACTATGCGGACGGGCTGGGTACGTTGTGGTCGTGCCTTTACGACCTGACCGCGGGAAGTGTCGACATCTGTTTCGGATCACCGCTGGTCAACCCGTGGCGCACGTTCGGACTCGATCGCAAAGAGGGAGAAACCGAGTATGCCGCTCTGCTGCCGGGACGTGAATCGACGCCTGAGATGTGGGAGCATGTGTAAAATTTTCCGGTGATCCACTGATTTGTTTCTTCACATCCGTCCCTCGCGATGATTCCGCGGGGGGCGATTTTTTGACTGCTTGTAAAAAATGGCAGAGGATAAATCATTCCGGATATGGGATAATAGATGCATCATAATGATCTTATGCTCGAAAGGAGGGCTATATGAAGCAATTTGTCTGCACCGTCTGCGGATACGTCTATGACGAGGCGGCGGGTGACCCGGAACACGGCATCGCTCCCGGCACCCGTTGGGAAGATGTGCCTGCAGACTGGGTCTGCCCGCTTTGCGGCGCGACCCGGGCGGAATTTGAGGAAAAAGCCGCTCCGGCTGCGGTTTCCCCTGCCGTCGCCGCTGCGTCCGCACCTGTGCGGGAAGCCGGGACACCGGTAGAGGATCTTCGCGAAATGTCGTTCGGGGAGCTCGCTGCCCTGTGTTCCAACCTGTCCAAAGGGTGTGAGAAACAGTATCTTCCCGAAGAGGCCGGCTTGTTCCGCGTCCTGTCCGACTATTATGCGGCGCAAGCCGGACCGGCACCTGTGGGGGATCCGGGCGGTTTGGCCGATCGGATCGACGAGGATTTGAAGACCGGTTATCCCGATGCCCATGCGGTTGCCGCCGCCAATATCGATCGCGGCGCAAAACGGGCACTGGTCTGGAGCGAGAAGGTGACACGGATTCTTGGTTCACTGCTGTCCCGTTACGAAAAGCAGGGAGACACCCTGCTGGAGGGCACCCGTGTGTATGTCTGTGAAATCTGTGGCTTCGTCTATGTCGGAGACACCCCTCCCGATATATGTCCGGTCTGCAAGGTTCCCAGCCTGAAAATCGCCGAAGTCGGAAGGAGGTAGAACGATGCACGCTGTCAGAAACATCCGCCTGTGTACCAAAGACTGCCTGTGTCTGTATGTCTGCCCGACCGGCGCGACGGACACGGAGACCGGACAGATCGACGCCGCCAAATGTCTGGACGGCTGCCGGGCCTGCGTGGACGCCTGCCCGTCCCATGCCATCTCGCTGGCACCCGACGCCTACCCGCCCCAGCAGGAGAAGACAAAAGCCGTGCGCAAGGTTCTGTTTGAACTGGCGGAAAGTAAAGCAGGACAGGAGCAGTGTGCCCGTGCACTCATGGAACACACCGACAATCCGGTCCTGCGTCAGCTCGCGCAGGCACTTGCCACCTCAAACCGGCTGATGGCAGAGGATCTGCTCCGCGAAGCCGGGTATATGCTGCCGCAGAGTGAGAACACGCACGCGCTGTTGCGTTCGCTGAAAAAGACGCCCCGGCCGGAGGGATTTCCGATCGAGGCGGTCGAACGCCTGCTGACACTGCTTCAGAAGGAAACTCCGACAGAGACAAAAGAAGACAACATACAAGAAACAAAGGAGAAAAAAGACATGGGAAACAAGTATGCCGGAACCAAGACCGAAAAGAATCTGATGGACGCATTTTCCGGAGAGAGCCAGGCCAGGAACAAGTACACCTATTTTGCCTCTGTCGCGCAGAAAGAGGGATACGAGCAGATTGCGGCGCTGTTCCTCAAGACCGCGCGCAACGAGCAGGAGCATGCCCGCCTCTGGTTTGAGGAGCTGGGCAACCTGGGCAAATCCGCGGATAACCTCCTTCACGCCGCCGAAGGCGAAAACTATGAGTGGACCGATATGTATGAGCGGTTCGCCAAAGACGCGGAAGAAGAAGGTTTCACCACGCTGGCCGGGCGGTTCCGCCGGGTAGCCGCGATTGAAAAAGCGCACGAGGCCCGGTATCGCGCGCTGCTCAAAAACGTGGAAATGCAGCAGGTGTTTGAAAA
>CAZBKR010000038.1:0-8653 GCA_964492455.1 uncultured Oscillospiraceae bacterium | reverse complement strand
AGGCCCGTGCCGGGACACTGCCGTCCGAACTCCAGCTGATCTATGTTTCCCCATTGAAATCCCTGGCAGGAGACATCCGGGAGAACCTCCGGCGGCCGCTCACGGGCATCGCGAGGGAAGAGCGGGAGGCCGGTCTGTCTGAGGGCCCGTTTACGGCCGATCTCCTCGTCGCGGTCCGGACGGGGGACACCCCGCAGGCCGACCGCCGGCGCATGATCAAAAAGCCGCCCCACATCCTGATCACGACCCCGGAATCCCTCTACCTGATGCTGACCGCCCAGACAGGGCAATCGATCCTGCGTACCGCGCGGTGGATTATCCTGGATGAACTCCATGCGCTGATCGACACCAAACGCGGTGCGCACCTGATGCTGACTCTTGCCCGCCTGGACCGGCTGTGCGGCCGCCCGCTCCAGCGGATCGGGCTGTCTGCCACGATCCGTCCGCTCGAACGGGCTGCAGCCTATCTCTCGCCGTCCGGTACCGAGGTGGTCGCCCCGCGGATGGACAAGGCGGTCGAGATCGCGGTGACCAGTCCGCACATCGCGTTCGGGCCGCGTCAGGACTCGATCTGGCAGGCGATCTCCGCCGCGGTGTTCGAGCATTGTGCCGGCACCCGTACCGCGCTTGCGTTTGTTGACGGGCGCGCTTATGCGGAACGTCTCGCTTACCATGTCAACCAGCTCGGAGGGGAGGGGTTTGCCCGCACACACCACGGCAGTCTGTCCAGGGAACAACGCCACGAGGTTGAACACGACCTGCGGAGCGGAACGCTTCGCCTGCTGTGCGCGACCTCTTCGATGGAACTCGGCATCGACGTCGGGGAGATCGACCGTGTGTTCCAGATCGGATGTCCCCGTTCCATATCGGGCACACTTCAGCGGCTGGGCCGCGCAGGGCACAATCCCGGGCGCACCAGTGTGATGCACATTTTTCCGCGGGTTCCCGCGGAGGCACTGTACGCCGGACTGACCGCGGAGGTTGTCCGGGATGGCGGAGTCGAGGACTGTCACCCGCCGCGATTGTGTCTGGACGTCCTTGCACAACATCTGGTTTCGATGGCAGCCGGCGGGGGATATACCGTCGACGATGTGCTTTCGATCCTCCCGAGGGCGTACCCTTTCCGCGAGGTGACCGCGGAGGATGTCCGCGATGTGCTGCGTATGCTGGCGGGCGACTGGGAACACGGCAGAGATATCCCGGTGCGTCCCCGCCTGCTGTATGACCGGATTCACGACCGGGTGGAAGGAGACCCCTACAGCCGGATGCTGGCGGTATCTGCCGGCGGCACAATCCCGGACAGAGGACTGTATACCGTCCGCACGGAAACCGGCGTCAAGATCGGAGAACTGGACGAGGAGTTCGTGTTTGAGGCAAGGGTCGGCGACCGCTTTTTGCTGGGATCGTTCTCCTGGCAGATCCTGAGCATCCAGCAGGACCGGGTCGTGGTGTCCCAATCCGCCCCGGGCGGGGCTCGTCCTCCGTTCTGGAAAGGTGAAATCAAAGGCCGTCCGGTCCGGACCGGTGCCGCTTTCGGGGCTTTGCTCCATCAGCTGGACGAAGCGCATGAGAGCGGGAGGCTCCGGGAGGAACTCATACGCATGGGGCTGGACGAAAACGCCGCTGCGGGGGCGGAAGATCTGGTGGGACGCCAGGTCGTCGCCACCGGGGGTCTCCCGGACGACCGGACCCTGCTGGTGGAACGTTTTATGGATGAGACCGGCCTGCCCCAGCTGATGATCCATTCGGTGTTCGGGCGGATGGTCAACGAGCCTCTGGCGATTCTCGCGGCGGAGACCATCCGGCGGGAAACCAACATCCATGTGGGCCATGTAGAGGATGACGACGGCTTTCTGCTGTATTCCTATGACAATCATCCGCTGCCTGCCGGGCTGTTGTCCCGGATTCCGCCCGAGAGTGCCCGGCCGGTGCTGTCCGCGATTCTGACCGGCACCCCGCTGTTCAATATGGCTTTCCGCTACAACGCCGGACGTGCGCTTATGATGGGGGTGCGCAAAGCCGCCCGGCAACCGCTGTGGGTGCAGCGGCTCCGCGGGGCGGAGATGCTGGACGCGCTGGCCGGACAGGACGACCACCCGCTGATCCGGGAAACGCGGCGGGAGTGTCTGGAGGACTACTGGGACCTCGAAGGGGTGCAGACCCTCCTGGACGGGATCCGCTCGGGCGCGATCCGGGTGCGTGAGATGGAAGTCGATCTGCCGTCCCCGCTGTCCTACACGCTCCGGCAGCGAACCGAAGCCGCCCTGATGTACGATTACGCCCCGACGACACCCGGGATCCAGCACGCATCCGCACAGGCGCTGGAGAAAGTACAGGGGATCGCGCCGGATGCAGACCGGCTCGAACAAGCCTCCCGCAGGGCACGGCTTCCCGGAACCGAACAGGAACTGCACACCCTTCTGATGATCGAAGGCGATCTCATCGCGGGCGAAATCGACGTGCCGGTCGAGTGGCTGGACCGCCTCGCGCGTGCGGGCCGGGCAGCCTATGTCGAACCGGGATTGTGGATTGCCGCGGAGCATGGCCCGGAATACGAGGCCGCACTGGACGGAGAAGACGGGACCGCGCGCGGACACATCGTCCGGCGCGCGTTGCGATACCGCGGAGGGATGACGCCGGAGCAGGTCGCCGACCGGTATCTGTGGCCCGTGGAGACAGCACAGACCCTTTTACAGATATTGATAGCGCAGGAAGAGGCGGTGGAAAGCGACGGGGTGTTCTATCATGCGGAGCTCTACGAGAGGGCACGCCGCGAAACCCTGCAGAGCCGGCGCCGGCAGATCCGTACGCTGCCCGCACAGCGCTATGCCGCGCTGCTGGCCGATCGCGTGCTCTTGACCGCGCCTCCTGCGGAAAAGCTCGAAACCGCGTTGCGTTCTCTTGCCGGAACGGCGTATCCCGCCTCTTTGTGGGAGAGTGTGCTGTTGCCCTTGCGTGTGAGCAACTATCGACCGGAACTTCTCGATCAGTTGCTCGCGCAGGGCAATTTTTACTGGCGGCTCGCCCCGGACGGATCACTCGCTTTCCATCAGTATGAAGAGATCGATTGGGATACCGGCCCGGAAGAGGCCGCGTCCGGGCTGCCGGAACACGAGCGGCAGGTCTATGAGATGCTGGCGCGGCGGGGCGCAAGTTTCATGCACCGCCTGACCGGGTTGCCTGGCGACGGGGATCCGGATGATTCCCTGCAGGATATCCTGATGCGGCTGGCCGGGCAGGGCAGGGTGTGCGCGGACAGTTTTGTGCCGATCCGGCAATGGCTGGAGCGCGAAAAGAGGGAGACTGCTCCCGCCAGACAGCGGGCCAAAGCCCGCGCGATGGCCCGGACCGCAGGACGGTGGGAGATTGCCCGCCCGCTGCGGGAGAGGACACCCGAGGCGTGGCTGGAATGCGCATTCGACCGTGCGATCGTCTTGAGCCGGGAGACCGTACAGGGGCTGTCCTGGTCCGGACCGGGCGTTACCTGGAGCCAGGCTCTGGAGATTCTACGGGTATGGGAATACACCGGACGGGCCCGGCGCGGCTATTTTGTCGAGGGATTGTCCGGCATCCAGTTCATCCGCGGGACCGAGTACGCGGGGGTCTTGTCGTTTCTGCAGGATCCCCCCGTGCGGATCCAGTGGCTGTCTGCGGCCGATCCGGCCCAGCCCTGGGGGAAAAGCCTCCCCCATTTGCCGGAGCGGTCGTTTCTCAACGTCCCCGGTACAGCCGTCGCTTTACGCGCGGGGCTGCCGGTGGCGGTGATGGAACGGCAGGGGAGAACGTTGCGCGTGTTCGACGATGACGCGCTCCCGGATGCGCTGTCGGTGCTGGTCAGTGACTATGGTGCCCGGCGTATTTTCCCATGGATGTCGCGACTGACGGTCAGGGAGTATCCGCCCGCGTCGGTCGGGGCGATGGAACGCGCGGGTTTCATCCGTGAAATCCAGGACTATGTGGTGTATCGCGGATACCGGTGATCCGCCCGGAGCGGCGTTATGAGCGGATCATGGGACAGAACGAACCGTCGCGAAAGGAAACCATATGAGAATTTGTGAACACTGCGGAGCACGGCAGGACGACCGGAGAACCACCTGTATCGATTGCGGAGAGACACTCGATGCCCCTCTGCATCCCCGGGAGGCGGAGCGGCTGCGTACCGAGACCGCGGCGGCCGTGGACCGCCTGGAGCGGCAGTCGGACCCCCTTCGTGTGACGTTGTCCGACCGGATCGCCGCTGTGTACGGCGGATTGGCTGCGGTCGCCGCGCTCGTTCTGTCCGGGCTGTGGGCGGAACGGGGACTGACCGGCCTTTTTTTGGCGTCGGCTTTTTTCTCCGCGCTGGGAGCCTGTTTTCTGCTGTTTCCCCGGATTCTCTGGGGGTTGGAGCGGATTCGGCTGTCCTTTTTGATCGACGGGGCGGAAACCGCGGAGCCGTCTGCCTGGTACCGGATGCTGCGCAGAGTCGGCGCCTATGCGCTGCTCGCGGCCGGGACCGCTTGTCTGATTCTTCCGTTGTTCGGGGTGTCCTGACTGTTTTTTGACACCGGCGGTCCACGACCGGTCTGCTATGATGGAAAGACATCAAAGTGCGGGAATGGGAGACTGTGTGTCGCCTTCCCGCGCATCGGTCAAACCGGCATGAGGAGAATGGCGATATGAAGTACTGGTGGCAGGACTGCGACTGGAGAATGATCCAGACCAACCTGCGCGAGACCGACATGGCGGACATCGACGCCGAGCGGTTCGCGGCTGATCTCAAACGGTTTTCCGCCACGGTGGTCCTGATCAACGCGGCAGGCATCATCGCAAGCTATCCGACCACCCTTCCATTCCATTTTCAGAGCCCCCATCTCACCGGCGACAGTCTGGCGGACATCATCCGGGTCTGCCATCGGGAGGGAATCCGCGTGCTCGCACGGACCGATTTTTCCAAGATCCGCCGGGCACTGTACGAGGAGCACCCCTCCTGGGCTTACCGCACGGCAGCTGGGGACATCGTGGATTTTGAGGGCGACGTGCACGCCTGCATCAACGGGGAATATCAGCATATCCTGGCGCTTGAAATCATCCGGGAATGTCTCACCGCCCACGAGTTTGACGGAATCTTTTTCAATATGGCCGGATACCAGGTCCGCGACTACGCGAACCGGTATCACGGGATCTGCCATTGTGATGCCTGTCGACGGCTGTTCCGGGAAAGATACGGGCTGGCGTTGCCTGAAAAGGAGGATCGGGCGGACCCTGTTTTTCGCGCGTATCGGCGGTTTCAGCAGGAAACCGTAGAGGAACACAACGCCCGGGTGTGCGAGCTCATTCGCGGCATCCGGCCGGATATTCTCATCAACCGGGATGTCTACACGCTCGATACCGGGATGATCCGGCAGGAATGCAACACCGCGCTGGACCGGCCGCTCCCCCATTGGCCATATGCGGGTTCGGAGAACACCAAGTGGGTACGCGCATCGTTTCCCGGTTATCTTTCGAGTAACACCAGCGTGGATTTCTGGGACTTCCCGACCCGGCATGTCGCGGTTTCTCCGGTCCAGCAGGAGACCCGGCTGTGGCAGAATCTCGCGAATGCGGGACAGCTGGATTACTACCTCATCGGACGGCTGGACAATCACGACGACCGGTCGGGGTATGAGGGGGTTGCGCGCGTGTTTTCCCATCACCGGAAACACGCTGCGCTCTACCGGGACAACGTGTCGGTTGCCCGGACCGCGCTGCTGACGCAAGACCATTGGGGCGGATTCGGCTCCGATACCGAAGCCGCGGGTCTCTACCGGATGCTGACGGAAGGACACCACTTATTCGATGTGGTATTCCTCAGCCGGATCAGCGAGGTTGACCTGGGCAAATACGACACCCTTGTGGTCCCCGGACTCGAAGCAATCGGGGAACGGGAGGCGCGGCTGCTGGACGGATTTGTGGCGGCGGGCGGGCGGATGCTCTGCACCGGCCGCACCGGCCGGTTCGACGGGGACGGGGAGGAACGTGAAACCCCTGTGCTGTCCTGCATGGGACTGCTCGGACCCGGACTCGCACAATCCGCGCGCGGCGCTTACTTCCAGATAGATGTCTCAGAGCAGGCTGTGTTTGGTCGTTTCGGCGAAACCCGGCTGGTCGCAATCGACGGAGACTATGTCTACGCGGACTACGAACCGGAGGTTCAGCGGATGTTACGGATGATCCCGCCCCAGCCGTTCGGGCCGCCCGAGCGCTGTTACCCCCGCTTCCAGGCCGGTGACAATCCCGGCGCAGTGCTTCACCGTTATGGGGAAGGGGTTTGTTTGACCCTGCCCTGGTTCCCGGGGCGGTTGTTCCACCGGCAGGGATATCCCAACACAATGCAGGTCGTGCTGGATCTTTTGGAAAATCTCCTCGGTGTCCAGCCGGTCCGGACCGATTTGCCCCCGATGGTGGAAATCACGCTGACCCGAACCTCGGTGCCTGGTGCGCTGCTGCTGCACCTGGTGAATCAGACCGGACATTTCGGGAATTCCTTTTATCCTCCGGTGGAGATCTCCGCCGCGGTTTGCACTGTACCGGTGCCGGAACGGCCGGTCCAGGTTACCAGCCTCACCTCCGGCGAGGATCTGCTATTCGACTGGGCGGCCGGCGAGCTCACGGTACAGCCCCGAATGATCGGGATCTGCGAAGCCATCCGGATTCAACTACCGCAACCCGGCCTGACAGGAGGATCCCATGAGTGAAGTGCGTGCCCGGTTTGACGCGGTGTCCCGGACATACGACGGACAGCGGCGGAAGTTCATTCCCTGTTTCGACGATTTTTATGCACTTGCGGTGACAGCGGCGGAAACCGGTGTCACCGCCCCTGCGATTCTGGACATCGGTGCGGGCACCGGACTGCTCTCCTCTTTCCTGATGGAACGATATCCGTCCGGCCGCTACACATTGGTCGACCTCTCTGACCGGATGCTCGGGGTGGCAAGGGAACGCTTCGCGGGCAAACAGGATGTACGATATGTCTCCGCAGACTATCTGGAGTACGATTTCGGGGAACACTTCGATCTCGTGGTATCCGCGCTCTCGATCCACCATCTGGAAGATAAGGACAAACAGCGACTGTATCACAAGTGTTTCGGATTGCTCCGTCCGGGCGGGCTCTTTGTCAACGCCGACCAGGTGAAAAGCGACTCCCCCTGGGTAGACGCCCTTGAAAAGCGGGTCTGGTACCGGGGGATTGCGCAGAGCGGACTCACGGAGGACGAAATCCAGGCCGGACGGGAGCGCATCGCACTGGATCAGGAGTCCGGACTCGCAGAGCAGCTGGAATGGCTGCGCGTGTCGGGATTTCAAGATGTCGGGTGTCTCTACAAGTATCTTCATTTTGCGGTGTTCCTCGGCAGAAAGCCTCTTGAGGGGTGACCGGAAAGGATTGGACAGCCATGAATACCACCACGTTGCTGAATGACGGATGGACATTTGCCAGGTCCGGACTGGAGACAGCCTCTCCGGAGGGGCTCCTGTTTGCGCCGGTGGATCTGCCCCACGACTGGCTGATCGAGGACACCCGCAATCTGTATGAGAACAGCATCGGATGGTACAAAAGGACGCTGTTCCATCCCGGACGGGACCGTCGGATACTCCTGCGGTTCGACGGCGTGTACATGGATTCCACCCTCTATGTGAACGGCCGGTGCGCGGGGGAGTGGAAGAATGGATACACCTCGTTTGAATACGAGATAACCGACCTGCTGACAGAAGGGGACAATGAACTCCTCGTCCGTGTGGTCCACCAGTCCCCCAATTCGCGCTGGTATTCCGGAGCGGGCATCTACCGCGATGTCTGGCTCACAACGCGCGGACCGGCCTGGGTCGTAACGGACGGAATCTATGTGACCGTCCGCAGAGAAGATTCTGTCTGGCGGGTCGAGGTGGACACCGAACTGCACACCGAACAGCCGGTCCGGGTGTCACATACCCTGTTTCGGGATCAGGAACCGGTGGTGGGCAGCGCATCGCCGGTCGACGCCGAGGGACGGGACAGGGTCGACCGGCAGGCACTGATTCTGTCCGGCCCCGCTCTCTGGAGCCCGGAATCACCTCACCTCTATCGGCTGGAGACACGTCTGGAAACATCGGACCAAACCCTGATCGAGACAGTGACCCGGCACATCGGATTCCGTGAACTTGTGTTTGACCCGGACCGGGGGCTTTCCCTCAACGGCGTGCACATCAAACTCAACGGGGTGTGTGAACACCACGATCTCGGAGCGTTGGGTGCGGCATTCAACAAAACGGCATTGCGTCGCCGGTTCCGCATCCTCAAGGAAATGGGAGTCAACGCGGTGCGGACCTCCCACAATCCGCCCGCGCCCGCATGGATGGATCTGGCGGACGAAATGGGTCTTTTGGTGATGTCCGAAGCTTTTGATATGTGGGAGCGTCCGAAAACCCGATACGACTATGCCCGGTTTTTTCCGGAATGGCACGAGAGAGATGTGGCCTCCTGGGTGCGCAGGGACCGCAACCATCCGAGCCTTTTGATGTGGAGCATTGGAAACGAGATCTATGACACGCACGCGGATGAACGCGGACAGGCGATCACCCGCCGGCTGATGGACCTGGTCCGGGAACACGACCCGCGCGGCAATGCTCCGGTCACAATCGGATCCAACTACATGCC
>CAZBKR010000037.1:12177-14345 GCA_964492455.1 uncultured Oscillospiraceae bacterium | reverse complement strand
CAGATCTACCCCCAGGACCGCGGTGTCAACTACGCGATCGCGCTGGCCGGCCGGGCTGCGTCATCGGTGGAGGCCTATCTTGAAGAAGACAAGGATTCCTGATCCTCTTCCCGTCAATACGCAAACGGAGCACACAGGCGTCCGACTCGCGCGGTGGCTGTGGCTGCTGCTTCCGTTGCTTCCCGCTTTGATCTCCCCCCTGGTATTGCGCGGGGACTGGCTCTCCTTTCTCCGCTGGTGGAGCGCGCTTCTGATTCCATCTCTGCTTTTTTTTCCGGCTTCCGCCCGCTTGTTCGGGAATCGCGCGGACGCGGGCTACCTGTTTGCGAAGCCGTTGTCCATGGCGGCGGGTGCGCTGACGGTCTGGACCCTGTCCTATCTTCACCTGCTCCCCTTTACCCGTCCGGTGATTCTGGGAGCGCTGGCAGCCTGGGGCGCGGTCTTCCTTCTTTCCCGCAAAGCCCGGACCTGCTGGCTGCGTGCCGCCTGCTCGCCCCGTCTGCTCCGGCGGATCACCTGCGGGGAGACGCTGTTCGGACTGCTGCTTCTTTTAGCTTCCTATGCGCGGGCACTCAAACCCGCCATCGAGTCCATACCGGAAAAATTCATGGACTACGGCTACATGATGTCCCTGATGCGCACTCTCTGGCTGCCCGGCCGGGACATCTGGCTGGCCGGCGAATCTTTCAACTATTACTATTTCGGCCAATATGTATATACCTATCTGACCAAACTTGCGGGCATGACGCCTGCCGTCACCTACAACCTCGGCATGGCGACGACTTTTGCGCTCAACTTTGTGCTCTCGTATGCGGTGGTCTACGCGCTGGCCGATCGTCTGCTCTCAGACCGGATCCGCACAGGTGCGGGACGGCTGCACAGGGTAAAATTCGCCCCGGCGGCAGCGGGCCTGCTCGCCGGGCTTCTGGTCCAGATCGCGGGCAACTCTCACGCGTTTTTTTATGACGAGAAAAGCATCGGCAACCTGCTGCTGCGCGCACTCCAACGCATCGGAGTGGATGTGGGGACACGCATTTCCGGATACTTTTTCCCGGATTCGACCCGGTACATCGGATACAACCCGGACGTGCCGGACAAAACCATCCACGAGTTCCCGTTCTACTCCTTCCTGGTCGCCGACCTCCATCCCCATCTGATCAATCTCGCATTCGTGCTGCTCTTTCTGGGGGTACTGCTGGTCCTGTACCGGTCCCCGCGGCTGCACGAAACCGCGCGGCAGGCGGTTCGCCTCCGTTCGGCACTCCTGGCCCGGGAAGATCCTGCCTGGTTTCGCAAGGAATGGCGGGGAGTCACGGGACGTGCCGTCTCCTGGGTACGCGAACCCGCGCTGCTCGTAGCGGGGGTGCTGCTCGGCATCTTCACGATGTGTAACTTCTGGGATCTCGTGATCTACCTCGCGGCAGCGGGCGTCATCCTGCTGCTGGCCAATATGCATGGACATGGCACCCTCTTCGGGTGGGAGGCGATCCCGGTCTTCACGCTCCAGATGCTGCTGATCCTGATCCCCTTTCTCACAGTCGACGCGCCGGTCGCCGCCTGGCTGTTCTACGGGGCAGCCTTTGCGGGGTGCTGTCTGCTGACCATGCTGGTCGCGGATCCACTGACCATGGCCGGCGCGCAGATCGCGCTGCTGTTCTGGATCGCCAACACCGTTTCCCTGCCCTTTGCGCTGTCCTTCCAGCCGATGTCCAAAGAAATCGCATTGGCGTCCAGCCATTCCCGGCTGTTTCAGCTGGTCATGCTGTGGGGCGTCCATGCGGGAGTCGGGATGGTGTTTCTGCTCAAGACACTGCTGGGAAGGGGTAATGACCGGAGCCGCCGCGGACAAGCAAACGAGACACCGTGGCCGGGGCGGGACGGGGCACGCGGGCCGGCCGCACGGCTTCTCTCCGGACTGCAGCCACAGGATCTTTTCGTTTGTGCACTGTTTCTTTACGGGTGCGGCTTGATCCTGCTGCCCGAACTCGTCTATGTCGTGGACATCTACAGCGGTGACTACAAGCGGGCGAACACCATGTTCAAGTTCACCTACCAGGCCTTTGTCCTGCTGTCATTGGTCTGGGCCTATGCCGCGGCCCGTATCAACACCGCCTGGATCGGGCTGGCTTTCAGGAAATTCAGGGATGCCGACAGCGTGAAGGCCGTTC
>CAZBKR010000037.1:0-12167 GCA_964492455.1 uncultured Oscillospiraceae bacterium | reverse complement strand
CAGGCCGCCGACCGGCCGGGCAGACGTTCCCCCTGGGTTGCGGCATCCGTGATCTCCCTCGCGCTTCTGATCCCCTTTCATTTCCCTCTGACCGGATCGGTCCTCGCCTGGACCTTGGAATACTCCCCCGCCTTCTATTCCGGACTGGACGGAAGTTTCCAGATCGGGAAAATCGACAGCGGGGTGGTTCCCGGCAACGCGCAAAATGAGCTGCAGGACGATCTGGATTGCATTCGCTGGTTCAACGAGAACGTCGATGGTCAGCCGACCATCCTGGAGATGTTCGGCAAGAGCTACCGGGACAACTGCCGCATCTCTGTGTTCACAGGATTGCCGACAGTGCTCGGGTGGGAAACCCACGAGCATCTCTGGCGGACCAGCCGGGATACCCCCGACGCCTGGAGCACGATCGTCGCGCCCCGGCAAAAAGAGATCCTCGACTTTTACGCGTTCCGGGACGAAACGCAGGCGCGCGATTTTCTGGATGCCTACCAGATCCGGTATATTGTCGTCGGCGCGATCGAGCGATCGATCGCGGGCAGGCTGATGGAGAATGACGGGTATGCACATGAAGCCTTTTCGATCCCGGACGAGCAGATCCGGAGTCTGGGGGAAGTCGTGTTCGAACGTCCATCCTTGTATGTCGTCAAGGTGGGGTCCACACCCTGAATCATATGATCTTCTGGAGAATGAGTAAAACGGACGGCCGCAGTTCGCGTACCGTCCGTTTCGTTGTTCAGGGTGGAAATCCAAACGGGTGTTGCCCGGCTTCCTGCTAAAACTGCAGCAAAGAGGCCCGCAGTACGCCGTCCAGCTGCGACAGCCGGTCGAGCAGATCGGGATCCACCGGAGAGTCCACGCTGATGAATGCCTGAGCGCGCATTTTGTCCCGTTTGCGGCCCCAGTGCAGTGTGGCGATGTTGATGTCGTTCTGTCCCAAAATGGTACCGACCCGTCCGATGACACCTGGCACGTCGTTGTTCTGCATCGCAAGCACATAGGGCGACAGTTCGAAATCCATGTGATATCCGAAGAAGTCGACCAGCACTTCGGAGTCTTTCCCGAAGATCGTCCCCGAGACGGAAAGATCTTTCTCCTCGGAATAGAATTTGACAGTGATCAGGCTGTTGTAGCGCTCCAGTTGCGTATTTTTGGACTCCTCCACTTCGACGCCAAGCATATCGAGATGGGATTTGACGTTGACAAAGCTTACACGCTCGCTGGTTACGGTCGAAACGAACCCCTTGAGGACAGAAAGAGTCAACAGGCCGGTCTCGAGCTCCGCCAGCTCTCCGCTGTAGATGATCTCGATTTTCCAGACCCGCGCTTTCTCCGCCTGATAGTAGATTGCGCCGAGTTTGGATGCCAGGCTGATATAAGGTTTCATCTCGGAGAGACGCCCCCCGATCGCAGGCATGTTGATCGCGGCGATGATCTCGCCGTCGAGGGCGTCCGCGACCATCTCGGTAACCGCGGATCCGACGTTTGCGTTGGCTTCGTGCGTGGAAGCACCCAGGTGAGGTGTGACGATGCAGTGGGGATGGGTCAGCAGCGGATGGGTGAAGTGCTGTTCCCCCGGTGCGGCGTCATAATTGGGTTCGTGGTCGAACACATCGATCCCGGCTCCGGCCACCTGCCCGGAAACCAGCGCGTCGTAGAGTGCCTGTTCGTTCACCAGCCCGCCACGTGCGGCGTTGACGATGCGCACACCCGGTTTGCACATCCGGAGCTGGGGGGTGTCGATCATATTGTAGGTTTCCCGGGTTTTGGGAGTGTGCAGGGTGATCAGGTCGGCGCGCTGCAGCAGATCCTCCAGCGTGGCGCACCGTGTGACGCCCAGACGCTGAAACCGGGAATCGACCACGTACGGATCGTATCCGATCACGTCCATGCCGATGCCCTTGAGTTTTCGCGCGACGATGGAACCGATCCTGCCCAGCCCGATGATACCGGCGGTCTTGCCTTCGAGTTCGTTCCCGATAAAGCGGGAACGCCGGAAATCGTCCTCGTGTGCCGCTTCGTCCGCCTCGGTCAGATGGCGGAACACCGCAAAGGCCAACGCGACCGCAAGTTCTCCCGCCGCCATGATGTTGGCCTCGGGGGTGTTGACCGCGATGATTCCCTTGGCGGTACAGGCGTCCACGTCGATGTTGTCGATACCGTTTCCCGCGCGCCCCACCACCTTGAGGTTTTCGGCGTTCTCCAGAAGGGAGGCGTCGACACGTGTCACACTGCGCACGATCAGCGCGTCGTAGGGTGCGATGACTGCCTTGACTTCGTCCTGTGACAATCCGAGCCGGACGTCCACCTCGAAGCCGCGGTCCTGGAGATAGCGGATGGATTCGTCCGCAATTTTTTCGGTTACCAGAATTCTCATGATTCGGGATTCCTCCTTGGTCTGTCGGAGATGCGCCGGGAGACCCTATTATCCGACAAGGTCGTCGATCGCGTCAAGCAATCCATCGATCTCCGGCAGGGTGGCGTCCGCCATGTGTGCAATCCGGAACGTGCGCCCCTTGAGAGCGGCATATCCGTCCGAAATTTCGTACCCCCGTTCCGCAAGTCCCGCGGAAAGGGTGGCAAACGGGAGATCCCGGGTGTTGTCGACACAGGTGACGGTGTTGGACAGATACCGCTCGTTGGAATAGAGCGCAAAATGCTCCCTGGCCCATGCGCGGACGCGCTGTGCCATCGCGGTGTGACGCGCGAACCGGTTGTCGAGACCCTCTGTGAGTATGCGGTCCAGCTGGAAATCCAACGCAAACATATGCGACAGCGAGGGGGTGGAGGGATACTGGTGATTTCGCTCACGTACAAAATCGACCAGTTCGACGTAGTCGAAGTACAATCCGCGATGCGGTACCTTTTTTGCCGCCTGGTACGCTTTCTCTGAAACGCTGGCTACCGCCAGTCCCGGCGGGAGTCCGAGGCATTTCTGAGAAGAAGTGATGCAGATGTCGATCCCGCTGCGGTCCACCTCGATCCGATGTCCGCCGAGCGAACTCACCGCATCCACACAAAAGACGACTTCCGGGTAGCGCGCCAGTACCGGCGCGAGTTCGTCGAGGTTGTTGGCGACCCCGGTCGCGGTTTCGTTGTGTGTGATGGCGATCAGGTCATACCGGCCCGTGGAGAGCGCTGTTTCGATTTGTTCCGGGGTGGTGGGCTGTCCGAGTTCGGACGAAATCAGGTCCGCCGGAACCCCGTTGGCGGTGCACATCCGGTACCAGCGATCCCCGAACGCCCCGATGGAAAAGACCGCGGCACGCTTGCCGGTACAGGATCGCACCGCTCCCTCCATCAGGCCGCTCCCGGACGAAGTGGATAGAATGATTTCGTTTCCGGTGTACATCACCTGCCGGAGTTTATCGGCGATCCCGCGCTGAAGCGCGGATGCCTGGGCGGTACGGTGCCCGATCATGGGGGTCGCGAGACGCGCCAGCACGTCTTCCCTCACTTCTACCGGGCCGGGGATAAAGAGCTTCTTTCTCATGTCGGTTTCTTTCCTCTCTCGGAATGTAAACATCCAGGCCGGAGCCTGGATGTCGTTTGTCTGGATGGATGCAACCGGACCGCGCCGGAGTGGATCAGGGTGCCTGGGTCGTGGTCGCCTGGGTCGCGGGAGGTTCGGTTGCGGCCGGCACCGCAGGGATCATGAGCATATCGTCCACAAATAGAGGATCACCCTCGGCCATGCCGTTCGCATCCCGGATCAGCTGGACAAAATAATCGCCCCCGTCGTCGTAGAAGTACAGCGCGATGCGGTACAGCGTGTCACCAGACCTGACCTTGTAGGTCGTGGGGAGCTCCTTGGGCGTGGTGGGATCGATGGTCGCCGGTCCCGACGCCGTGGTTTCACCCGGCACCGTGGTTCCGCCGGGTACTGTGGTTTCGCCGGACGGCAGAGTAGCGCTGGTCGTGGGACTGGTCGTTCCCGGCGTCGTCTGTCCGGTAACGGTAGTCGTTCCGGTCGGCGTCGTCGTAGGAGCAGGATTGTTGGGATCGCGGAAAATAAGGTAGAGCGCGACCACCAGCGCGACCGCGACCACCGCGATCAGCAGATACGTGCCCAAACGGCTGCGCCCGTAGGGAGGCGTCCCGTCCTCGTCCTCGTCCTCCCCCGGATCGGGATACACATCTCCCCGCCGGCTCCGGGGGGTATAGCCGGACGTCCGTTGCCGGGCGGAGGCAGCTACAGATTCCGTCTTATAAGTGTCCTGCTGGATGTCGGGAATGTCCAGCGCGGGGAAGGTCTCATCCCCCGTCTCGCCGGGTTCCTCCTCATCCCACGCGGAGGTCGGTTCCGGAGACTCCGCCCGGTCGGGCAACGGTGCAAAGGTCTGGGGAGGGGCCACCTCCGGTTCCTCCTGCGTAGGATGGAACAACGCGGGCACCTCGGACAGGTCGTCCGGTTGTACCGGAAGCGAGGACAGAACGGGAGGCACCACCGCCACGGGGGCGGCCGCCTTTTTCCCGATCCAGCTGCCGCGTGTCGATTTGTCCGCGACCGTTGCGCTCTCGACAAATCCAATCATGAACTGCAGCGAAGCACCCGGGCTTTTGGCCGCGGCTTCCGTGATGATCATACCGGCGGCTTCACACTGATCCTCCGCCTCGTAGAGAATACGGAGCACCTCGCGCTGTCCGAGAGCCTCCATCACTTCACGGTTGCATACGATCAGGCAGTCGTCCATCTGCAGCTGCGCGATGTTGGAGTACCGAACCGTGCCGGCCACACCCGCGCAATACATGTCAAGCCCTTCGACCGGGCGTCCGAACGCGTCGATTTCCTCCATCTCGAACTCGTCGTCTGTCAGGGGATAGAGGATGTCATTGCGGTATAAGTAAGAGCAGCCGCGGCCGATCGTGATCGAAGCGATCTCCTGATCCTTGACCACCACACCGGCAAAATACGGCTGCCGGACACCCGCGTGCTGCAGTGTCATGCGGCCTGCAACCGCGACCCCGCAGTCGGCGAGTTCGTTGATCTCCGCGTCGATGTTACGGCCGGTCTTTTTGACATCGTTGAGAATCCGGTCGAGATGGGGCCGGACCGCCGCAATCTCCGTCTGCGGATCTTTACCCGCCGCGGCCTGGTGTGCAAACACCGCGAAGAACGAGCCGCGGTCTTCCCGATCCAATGTGATGTCCGCCGCGCGGCTCTCCCGCCGGCCGGTCAGTCTGCCGTCCAGATAAAAAGCGTCCGAAGCACCCTGTCCTGGAAAATATCTTGCTGTAACCGTGGTGGCGATCCGGGTGATCTTGGCCATGTCTACACCTCCGGAATCTGATTTGAAGCGGTAAGCCGCGTCTTGCGCGCGCACCCGTTTGATGCTTTGCACATTATACCATACCCCTGCCTCGCCGACGCACCTCACGGGAGGTTCGAATCCCGGCTTGCTATTCTCCCGTTTCCCCCTGTGCCGCAGACGTTTTATGCCTACCTTCGGCATGCATCGCAGCGGCCTGTGACGCCGCGGTAAATCCGCGGACTCTGGTGAGCACGCCGCTCAGCATCGCAGAACGGTCCGCCCCTTCCCCGGCAGCCGACCCGAAGGTCCGGACCAGATCAGCCGTTACCGGATCCTCCATTCCAAACAACCGCGCGGTCGCGCGGATATACGACGATTCCATCCCCAGTACGACGGCATAAGGGAAGCAAAGGTTCCAGGTCTGCGCGTCGGGCTTTCCACCCGTCTCCCCCCGGGCCGTCCGCCCCGCCGCGGCCCGGCTAAGATACGTGCCAAACGCTTTGAGATCTGTGCGCAAGGCATTGCCCAGCGGGGTATACCGGCGGCAACGGAAACCGTAAACCGCAAACAGGAGAGCCGGCAACAGCAGCAACAGACCGGTCCAGTCGTCACCTGCCCAGGTGAGAACCCCGGCAGCCACCGCATAGAACGCGCAAAAAACCAATCCCAGCGCACGACCGCGCACAATCAAAGTGTGATCGGTCAGGCCTGCGCGCCGGAACCGGGCACGCAGCAGATGGCGATAGGTGTCGAAAGATTGCCGGAATCCCTCCCCGCGACGGGGGCGGGCGGCACCGACCATCTGAGAGGCTGCAAATACACCGTTCGGGTCGGCGTTGAAAACCAGCCACCCCACCAGGAACCGGTCATGTTCCGGGAGGCTGTCCAGGCGGGATTCCTCCCACAAAAGCGCAAAGCCGGCACCGGAAGGACACAGCACGCCGCGCGCGGCCAGATCGTACACCGCAGATGCCACATCCCGTCCGTCCAGTCCGTGCCGGAGCAGCAGCCCGGCCATTGCAGGCGGAAGCACAGAGCGGTCGGGCAAAGACGCCGGACCCGCCCGGTGCCGGAGGCCACGGCGGCCGCGCAACGGCAGACACAGTATCAGCACCAGAACCGGTATGAGCAAAAACAGACCACGCTGGATCCAGGGCGTTGTCATACGCAACAGATTTGACCAGCCGGCGGACGTCGAGAGGGCGTCCTCAAGCGTAATGAACTCCGTCAGCCGGGATTCAGCAAACCGTTCTGCACGGGTGCCGGACAACGCGGGTGGATACAGACAGCGGAATCGCAACTGGGCATCCGACCCCAGATGCTCCGCCCGATAGAGGACCGTGCCTGTGCGTTCATCGAGTGACCACTCCAGATCCGGCACACCATATCCGTAAATTTTCAACGGGGCCAACCCCGAACGGGCTGTAACGGTAGCGGCAAACGATTTGACAGGATATCCTTGTCCGGGCAGAACCAGATGAAAGTCCGAGACATCCAGATACGCGTCTACCGAGCCGTACATCAAAAACCGCAGATGGATCGTACGGACAGCGCCGCTTTCCACCGGCATGAGAAGTTTGAGATCCAGCCGGTCCTGGGACTGCATGACCTCATAACGCAAAGAAGAGGCATTACTGATACCGAAAGCCGGCAGTATTGTCTTCGAATCTGTTTCAGATCCGATTGCACCTTCCGACACCTCCACCTTCTTCAAGCTGAATCCTTTGGAAGAGGATGTGTCGTAGGAAAAGTCCAGCGAGGTTACATCCGCGAAAAACTCAAATGACATTTTACAGTCGAGATAAGCGTTGTTGTCATCACCGACATCGACCGTAACCTCCATCCGATCTATCCTGACGGATGGCGCGGAGGCCGCAGACAGCCGTGCAACCGGAACAAAACACCAGAGAAACACAAAAACACACAGCGATATCAACACCAGCCGGTACCGCGAACGGACCGGGAGCTTCCTGAGATGCCGGTGTGAAAGATCAAAAGGCAACAGACAACCTCCATGCGAAGTCGGAGCTGAACGCATCGGCGTCCACCGGGCCGGGATCGGCAGGCGCGCTTTTTCTCGATTATAGCAGAGATCGTTGTATAATGGTTCCCAGCCGCCCGGGGCTCCCGGGGGGGGGCTCGCGAAAGGAGCTTTGCAATGGGTAACTATCGAATCGACACACGCTGTGTCCAGTCCGGTTACGATCCGGAAAACGGGGAACCGCGCGTCCCGTCCATTGTCCAGTCCACCACCTTCCGGTATGACAGCTGTGACGAGATGGGCCGGATGTTCGATCTGGAGGGGGACGGGTTTTTCTACACACGGATCTCCAATCCCACCGCCAGCCATGTGGAAGCCAAAATTGCCGACCTGGAAGGCGGGAGCGCTGCCATGCTGACCGCATCCGGACAGGCCGCGGTACTGCTCGCGGTACTCAATCTGTGCAAAGCCGGGGATCACATCATCTCGACCAGCGCGCTGTACGGCGGCACATACAACACATTCAAAAGGACGCTTCCCTCGATGGGCATCGAGGTCACCTTTCTGGAACCCGGATGCCCGGACGAATCCCTGGAGGCGGCGTTTTGCGACAACACCAGACTGGTATACGGAGAGATGCTGTCCAATCCCACGCTGGTCGTGCTGGACATCGGGCGGCTTGCAGACGCGGCCCACGCACACGGGGTTCCTCTTGTGGTCGATAACACCTTCCCGACCCCGATCCTCTGCCGTCCCTTCGACTTTGGCGCGGACATCGTGCTGCATTCCACTTCCAAATACATGGACGGCCATGCCCGTGCTTTGGGGGGTGTTATCGTCGAAAAGGCGGATCCCGCCCCCGTGGGGGCTTTCCATTGGAAAAACGGGAAATTCCCGGGATTGTCCGAACCGGACGAAAGTTACCATGGTGTTGTATTCGCGGACCATTTCAAAAATGCCGCCTATATCGCCAAGGCCCGCCTCCACCTGATGCGCGACCTGGGTCCATCCCCGGCGCCGTTCAATGCTTTCCTGCTGCATATGGGGCTGGAGACGCTCCCCCTGCGGATGGAACGGCACGTTTCCAACGCGACACGGGTTGCACACTGGCTGGAACGTTCACCGGATGTTTCCTGGGTCAACTATCCGGGGCTTGCTTCGAGTCCGCAACATGCACTGGCCCGACGTTATCTGCCCGGCGGCGCCAGCGGTGTCATCTCATTCGGTGTTGCCGGCGGACGCGAGGCCGCCATCCGGTTTATGGATGCCCTCCGGCTGGCAGGGATCGTGACCCATGTCGCGGATGCCCGTACTTCGGTCATCCATCCCGCAAGCACCACCCACCGGCAACTGGACGACGAGGCGCTTGCGCTCACGGGCGTCGGTGCCGATATGATCCGGTTATCGGTCGGGATCGAACATCCGGACGATATCCTCGAAGACCTTTCTCAGGCTCTCATCGCAGCCCGGATATAGGCAAAGGTATCGTTGAGGACATCGGTGTCCACCGTGCGGGTTTCAACGTCGACCGCCGGTGCCTCCAACGTGATCGCACCGGTGTAGCGGCGTTTGCGCAATCCCTCAAAAAAAGCGGTAAAATCGATGCACCCTTTCCGTGGCTGCAGGATCGGCCGCTGTTCCGGGACACCGTCCGCGTTGCGGCGGCAATCACTGACGTGTACATGGGCGACCCGCCCCCGATCCCACAACCAGTCGGCCTCCAGCACCGATTCGATTGCGTCCTGCAACGCGAGCAAACGGGAATCGACGGTGAAGCGGAGCGCGGGAAACGCGTCGTGCAATGTGCGCAGACGGTCGGCAAGCGGACGCTCGACGCACGGAATGGTCTCTACCAGCAGTTCAACACCCGCATCTTCGGCCAGCAGCAACGCATCCTCCAGCGAGGCCATGGTCAGTCCGAAATGACGGTCGTTGCCGGGATATCCCCACAAATGCAGCACTGCCTGACGGGCCCCGAACAGGCGTACGATGTCCAGATCGGACGCCAGCTTGCTCAGCCCCGCGGCATGGCTGTCCGGATCGTCGGTCGCAAAGAGTTCCCCGGTCGCTTTTCCGATGTGCATCATCCCGACCGGGATACCCGCTTCCCGCAGACGTCCGCTCCAGGCCACCGCGTTGGGCGGAAGCGCGCGGTCGATCATGACCTCGTACCCGTCCGCGGTGATGCGCGGGAATACGTCCAGCATCAAGTCGGCGTCCGGATTGACCGGATAATATCCGATGGCTCCTGTGGAACACAGAATCCTGTTGACATTCGTTTGATCCATGGCGAACAGTATACCCTCTTTGTGCGGAACGTCAATCCGTGCAGGTGCTGCCGGATAGCTTCCACTATAATGGATAGAAAGATCATCTCACGGGAGGGTAAGATATGTATTTCGCCAGCGCTGGAAAATCGAACACTGCCGGAACCATCGCCTGCGTCCGTCAAACCGCGGCAGAACGGGGCATCCGTCATATTGTCATCGCCTCCAACACCGGTGACACCGCACGTCAGCTTGCGGGCACCGCAGCTGCTGTCGTATGTGTTACGCACGCACAGGGATTTGTACAACCCGGACAAAACGAAATGTCCGATCACACCCGGCAGGATCTGGAAGGGGTAGGCATCCGTGTTCTGACGGGGACTCACGTGCTCAGCGGTGTGGAACGCGGGATCAGCAACCGTCTGGGCGGCGCCTATCCCGCGGAAATCATGGCGCACACACTCCGGATGTTCGGTCAGGGAACCAAAGTCGCGGTCGAAATCGCGGTCATGGCCCTGGATGCCGGGCTGATCCCCCACGGGGTACCGGTACTTTCCGTCGGTGGAACCGGCCGCGGCGCGGACACAGTCCTGCTGCTGCGTCCGGCACATGCGGATCACATCCTCGACACCCGGGTGCTCGAAGTCATCTGCAAGCCAGCGGATTTCTGAAAGACGGAGGTGCGGGAGGCGGACGCCGCACGGTACACATGAAAATATCTTGACATCCCGATTTTCACGCCGCATCATCCAGAAGGGACCCGGAGGTCCCGAAAGGAGAGTCTTATGAAAGTCGGCGTGATTTGTTTCTCCCAAACCGGCAACACCCTGTCCGTCGCACAAAAAGTGGAGCAGGCACTCGCCACCGCGGGCCACACCGTTCAAATCGAACAGGTGGAACCGGTCAGCAGCGAATTCAAACCCGGCACCCCGATTTCATTGAAAACGAGTCCCGATCCGGCTCCGTACGATGTTGTGATCCTGGCTTCTCCGGTACACGCGTTCTCCCTGGCACCCGTCATGAAATTCTATCTCTCCAGCCTTCCGGGGATCGCGGGCAAACCGGTCCACTGTTTTGTCACACAGCACCTCAAAAAGGCGTGGATGGGCGGGAACCATGCAGTTCGTCAAATCCGTGCCGCCTGCCAGGCGAACGGAACCAGACTCATGACCAGCGGAATCGTCAACTGGTCCTCCTCGCAACGCGAGCAGCAGATTCAATCGATTGTCGACAGGTTGCGCACACTCTGACGGAGGAGGCTCTGAAATGAAAACATCCGTCAAGGTGCTCCTGATTGTGTTTGCGGCCATCGCGCTGCTGCTCATCGCAGGCGCAATCGCGTTCTCCCGGTCCGGAGATAAGCTGGAGGCACTGCGGGACATCGAAGTGGCAGATCCCGATTTGACACAGCTGGCAGACGGGGTGTACAGGGGCAGGCACAATGTGTTCCCGGTTCTCGTCACTGTGGATGTCACGATCCGTGACCATCAGATGGAGCAGATCGACCTGGTCCGGCACATCAACGGACAGGGGGGCGCTGCGGAAGTGATCCCCGGCCTGGTGGTCGAATCGCAGTCGCTGCAGATCGATGTGATCACCGGTGCGACCTACAGCAGCAAGGTGATATTGCTGGCGATCGAAGACGCGCTGCAATCCGCGACGCCCGCCCCCTAAACAGACAAAACCTGGCTGTTCCATGCAAGTGATCCTCCCGGAACGCAACTTGTCCGGATTTGATTGCATCCCGAGACCCCCCACGTATACTCGGGACAGCAATTCACCGGGAGGTCACGCACATGGGCATTTACATTCTGGTTCTGTTCCTTGCGCTGGAAACGTTCTTTCTCGTCTGGTCTCTGAAAACCCGCAACTGCCATCGGGAGGAAAAAGCCATCGTCCGCATCGGACTCCTGGCATTGTTCACTGTGGCAATTGTCACCGGCCTCATAGACTGGAGCTTCCGCTTTGCGGTCCTGTCTGCGGTGCTCTCGATACAGGCTGCCGCCGGTATCGTCGTTCTCATCCGCAAGCGGGAGAAACCTTACCGCACACGCAAGATGGTGACGCGATTTGCGGGCAACAGCCTGGTCTTTGTGTTTGCGCTGTCACTCGCCATCGTCTTTCCCCCGTTCGAAATGCCTGAACCCACCGGAGATTTCGCGATCGGGACAGCCCGTTACACCTGGACCGACACGACCCGGGTGGATCCCTTCTCCGCAGACGGATCCAACCGCTCGCTGACCGTCGAATTCTGGTATCCGGAGCAAGCCGACCGGCCTTGTCCGCTGGTCGTTTTCTCCCACGGAGCGTTCGGATTCTCCGGCAGCAACCTATCGACTTTCCGGGAACTGGCTTCCCGCGGCTATGTCGTCGCCAGCATCGGTCACACCTACCAGGCCTTTTTCTCCCGGGACACCTCCGGGACGATGACGTTCGCGGATGCGGCTTTTCTCCAGCGGGCCTCCGAGCTCAACGGAACCCATGAAACCGGGAACACCGAAGAAACCTACCGGACCACCCGGGAATGGATGCAGTTGCGAACCGCGGACGCTCATTTTGTGCTGGACACCCTCCGGTCACGGAGCCTGCAAGCGCCGTCGGACAAGCTGTTTTCTCTTGTCGATTTCGACAAAATCGGGATGTTTGGGCACTCCCTCGGCGGGGCAA
>CAZBKR010000036.1:0-14362 GCA_964492455.1 uncultured Oscillospiraceae bacterium | reverse complement strand
TCCATACCGGATAGCGGAAGGTGACTTTCGCTATCCGTTTTCTATCGGTGCCCCGCGGCACCCGGGAGGTATTCTTTGATCCATCTGTTTAGAATCAACGGCGACCGGCTTGCGTTCGATCCGCAATCCGGTGCGCTGCATCTGGTTGACGAGCTTGCTTATCGTGTACTGGAGGCCTACAACCTGCAGGACGGGATCCGGCCGGATCCCGGGATGCTGGACGGATTGGCGGCGACGCTTGGAGACGAGGTGTACACATGTGCGGACGAGGTCGACGACCTGATCCGAAATCGCCTTCTGTTTCTCCCCCCGGAGCCGATGCCGCCCCTATCCGCGCTGTATCCGGATGGTCCTCACATCAAGTCCATGTGTCTGCATGTTGCCCATGACTGCAATCTTCGCTGTCATTACTGTTTTGCCGGCACAGGGGATTTCGGCACAGGATCGCGTGTCCGGATGGATCTGGAGACAGGGAAGAAGGCGGTTGAGTTTCTAATCGCCACATCCGGGGACCGTACCAATCTGGACATCGATTTTTTTGGCGGGGAACCGCTTCTGAACTGGCCGGTGGTCGTTGCGCTTACTGAATATTGTGAGCGGCGCGCCGGGGAGACAGGAAAACACATCCGGCTGACGATCACCACCAACGCGACCTTGCTTGACGGGGAAAAGACAAGGTATATCAATGAACATATGAAAAACTGCGTCCTGAGTCTGGACGGCTGTCCCGATACGCACGACCGGATGCGTCCCGACGCAGGCGGCAACGGCTCGTATCAAGCCGTGTCCGAGCGGATCCGTTCCTTTATCCGGGAGCGTGGCGATCGCGAGCACTATGTGAGGGGGACCTTCACTCGTCAAAATCTGGATTTCGGGCGGGATGTGATGCACATTGCATCGCTCGGGGCTCGTTATATCTCTGTGGAACCTGTGGTGGCTCCGGACGGTTGCGGGTATGAACTCCGGCCGGAAGATCTTCCCCGGATCCGTACAGAATACGACAAACTCGCGGAAGAATATCTGGAGGCCCGTGCATCCGGCCGGTGGTTTAGCTTGTTCCACTTCATGATCGATCTTGACGGGGGGCCTTGTTCTTTCAAACGCCTCAAGGGATGCGGTGCCGGATGCGAATATGTCGCTGTGACACCGGAGGGAGATATTTACCCTTGTCATCAGTTCGTCGGGGAAACCGAATTTATCATGGGGAACGTGAACGATGATCCCGTCCGGCTGAACGAAGCGGTCCAGGAGCGGTTTTCACGACTGCTCGTCCCTCAGAAGCCGGCTTGTGCTACATGCTGGGCACGGAACTACTGCAGCGGCGGATGTGCGGCGAACGCCTGGCACGCCTCCGGTGATGTGGAGGGGACCTACGAGGTCGGTTGCGAACTGCAGAAAAAACGCGTGGAATGCGCGCTCTGGATCAAAGCCAGAGAAGCGCGGGCAGCGGCAGACATCACTTCCGGGGACTGACAGAGCGGCCGCTCCGGATGGTATAATTTGATTGCGGAGGATACCGGGATGAAGATTGCATTCAACGGGGTTAACCCCGAATTGGAAACCGATGTTTTCGTAGCCGAGACGGCCACACTGGTGGGAGATGTTCGGATCGGCGCGCATAGTTCGGTATGGTTCGGCGCCTGTCTGCGGGGGGATTTTGCGCGGATCACCGTCCGTGCGGGCACCAATATCCAGGACAATGTTTCGATCCATTGTGACAGCGGGATGCCGGTGGAGATCGGACACAATGTGACCATCGGACACAACGCGGTCATCCACAGCAGTACGGTCGGGGACAATGCCGTGATCGGGATGGGTGCGATCCTGTTGTCCGGGTCGGTCGTCGGGGAAGGCAGCATTGTGGCGGCCGGCGCAGTTGTCCGGCAGGGTACCGTGATTCCTCCGCACACCATGGTGGCAGGCATCCCGGCGCAGGTTAAACGCCAGCTCAGCGAAATCGAGATCGGGCACAACCGGGCCAACGCGGAAGCCTATGTGAAACTCGCCGCGGAGTACAGTCTTTCCTCGGATTTGTAGGATGACCGACGCGGTGATCGGAATCAAAGAAGTTCAAAAGTACGAAGAGGTGAGGCACCTTTTCGACACTTCGACGCGCCAGATGAAAGCCCTGGGCTTTACCGAGCATTCCTACCGCCACAGCCGTCTGGTCTCCAATGCGTGCGGAGAAATGCTGGAGCGGCTGGGAGAGGATCCGCGTACAGTGGAACTGGGTCGTATCGCAGGGTATCTCCACGACATCGGAAATGCGGTCAACCGCGTCCATCACAGCCAGTATGGCGCGATTCTCGCCTATGAGCTTCTGCTTCGAATGGGAATGCCTGTCGAAGAGGCATGCCGGGTTATGGTGGCGATCGCCAACCACGACGAGACCGACGGGGTCGCGATCGATCATCTGTCTGCCGCACTCATCCTCGCAGACAAGGCAGATGTACACCGTTCCCGGGTGACCAACCGCAACCGCGAGACGTTCGATATCCACGACCGGGTGAATTATGCTGCCAAACGGTCGGTTCTGACGATCGATTCCGGTTTAGCCACCGCGACGCTGGACATCGACATCGATACGACGCTAAGCCCGGTAATGGACTATTTCGAGATTTTTCTCGTACGCATGAAAATGTGCCGGAACGCGGCGGGCCATCTTGGTCTGGCGTTCCGTCTGGTGATCAACGGAACACAGTTGCTGTGACGTAAGGGGGCCGACCGGTGGCAGCCGAACGCGGAATTCCGCAATCCATCGTCGACGAGGTAAAGAGCCGCAACGATATCGTGGCGGTGGTTGAGCAGTATGTCCGTTTGTCCAAACGGAGTGCAGCCAATCTGTTCGGGCTGTGTCCTTTCCATTCAGAAAATACACCCTCTTTCAGTGTAGCCCCCGAGAAGCAGATGTATTACTGCTTCGGCTGTCATAAAGGCGGCGATGTGATCCATTTCATCATGGATATCGAAAAAATAGGGTATCTCGATGCACTGCGGCTATTGGCGGAGCGCGCCGGTGTGCACATTCCTGAGCCAGATGACGCGGAGTACCGCAAGCGCGCGGAGCGGGAGACCCTGCTGTATAAAATCAATGCAGCGGCTGCAGCGCATTTTTATCTCAATCTCACGGAGTCGCCCGGAGGAAAAACAGCACGAGCCTATCTAGCCCGCCGCGGTATCACCGGCGGCACCATCCGGAAGTTCGGACTCGGCTATGCGGCGGACGAGTGGGAGGATCTCTGGAAACGGCTCAGAGTCAAAGGATATGATGCCGATGCGCTTTCGGGCTCCGGGCTGTTCCGGCAGGGTCGCGACGGGCCATACGATTTGTTCCGCAACCGGATCATGTTTCCGATCTTCGACGCGCTCGGCCGCGTAGTGGCTTTCGGGGGGAGGGTCATGGACGACAGCCAGCCGAAATATATCAATTCCCCCGAAAGCGCCGTCTATACCAAAGGCCGTCATCTGTATGCCTTGAACTTTGCCAAAAAGAGCAAAGAAGGCGCATTGATCATTGTCGAAGGCTATATGGACGCGATCGCGATGCACCAGGCGGGTGTGGAAAACGCGGTGGCAGCGCTGGGAACGGCTTTGACCGCGAGTCAGGCGCAACTGGCGCGCCGCTATACGGAAAACGTTGTCGTCGGATTCGACGCGGACGCGTCAGGGCAGGAGGCCGCCTTGCGCAGCCTGGACATCCTTGTATCCAAAGGGTGTCATGTTACGGTGCTACAGATACCGGACGGGAAAGATCCCGACGAGTATATCCGCCGGAACGGGGCGGACCGGTTCCACGACCTGGTGAAACGGGCGCTTCCGCTGATGGATTACAAACTGTTGTCAACCGAACGAAAATCGACACGGGACGGGGACCTGGATATCCTCGAATATCAGGACGCCGCTTGCAAGGTTCTGGCTTCTGAACAGAATCCGATCATCCGGGAGTTGTATGCCGCCAAAGTGGCCGACAAACTGGGAGTCCCTTCCGAGGCGGTGGTGCGGGAGATCGAGCGGCGTCGAAAGAATGCGGAACAGGTTGCCGGGCAGGATACGCTGCGTGACCGGCTGGCACAGCGCCAGGGCGGAGAAATACAGGAAACCGCTGCGCCATTCCCGGAAGATCCGCTGTTTCTGCTCTGCCTGATCGCGTCCAGTCCGGATCTTGTGGACCGGATGCGGATTTCTCCCGAGCCGGAAGATTTTCCGGAAGGGGTGATCCGTGACATGGCGGTCGTGGTACTCTCACGCGATGAACGGGCCGGTGCCGGCCTGTCCGGATTGATCGGGCTGGCGGAAGATGCTGACTGGCATGGACGCCGGATCGCAGATGAAGTGGCCCGGATGAGTTTCGAGATCGACGCCATGGGAGATCCGTCCGCTGTCGAAGAGGCGGCCAACAGCTATCTGTCCCGCGTTCGGAAAGACCGGCTGGTCGCGCGCAAGGCCGCAATCGTCGCCTGGATCGCGGCCGGCGGAGAAGGAGCGGACAAGGTGGAGATGAAAGAAGAGCTGCTGGACATCGATGTACAGCTGCGGCAGTTCAGGGGATGAGCGCCCGCCGGCCGACCGGCCTTCCAGCCCTTTCCGGACGCCTGGGTTGTATCGTCGAACTGGCAGGGGAGTCCGACCGGCTGTTCGACGTGGGTTGCGACCACGCGCTGGTTCCGATCACACTGACTTTAATGAATCGATGCCGTACCGCATACGCCTGTGACAGCCGGGCAGGCCCTCTGGCCGCGGCCGCGAGCCGTATTGCCCGTTACGGGGTGGCGGATCGGGTCATGCCCGTGCTGGCGGACGGACTGGAAGGGATGTCTCCGGGAGAAGGCGACACGGTTGTGATAGCCGGGTTGGGTGGCAACGAAACCATTCGGATTCTCCGTCGGGCGGAACCGGTTCCGACCGGAGTGGTTTGGGTTCTGCAGCCGATGAAATCCGCGGCTGCCTTGCGACTGTTTCTGGATCAGCATGGCTTCCGGATAGAAAAGGAAGCGTTGTGCAGGGACGGGCGCAACATCCATTGTGTTCTGCGTGCCCGGTGGACCGGAAACGGAAAACGGGAGCGGCTCACGCTTGAAGAAGCCTACGCAGGTCCCTGTGTCCTTCGGTCGCTTGAAGAGGGAACCCCTCTGCAATGGACCGACGAGCATCTCGGCAGTGTGATAACGCGGTTGAAAAAAGCGGCGCGCGGGGATCCCGCCCTGTTGCCGGTCGTTCATACACTGGCAGAACGAAGGGCATCTTTGCGGATCACAGGAGGTACTTCACGATGATCATCCGGGAAATTCTGCATAAGGCGGATACCTACTGTCCTCCCGCCTGGGCGGAAAGCTGGGATGCCTGCGGGCTGCAGGTCGGAGATACAGAACGGGACACGGAAGGGGTGCTGGTGTGTCTTGACGTCGATGATTTCTCAGTATCGGACGCGATTGCAAACCGTTGCGGGCTCCTTTTGTCACACCATCCGCTGCTGTTCGACCCGCTTCGGGTGATCGACGAGACAACTCCTGAGGGGAGACGGATCGCACGCATCGTACGGGAGAGGCTCACGGTTTACAGCATGCATACCAATCTCGACCGGATCCGGGGCGGAGTTTCCGACCAGCTTGCCCTGCGGATGGACCTGGAGCCGGGGGTACCCATCGCTCCCTATACGCCATCAGAAACGGGAAGTGATATGTTCCGGAGCGCGGGGTATGGAAGAATCTGTGTTCCACACGCCTCCTTGCGGATGAAGGATCTGGAAGAGCGGGCGTACAGATTGCCGGGAGCAGACGGGTTTTTCCGGAATTACCATTCAGATGGTCCCGCGACCCGCATTGCTGTGATGGGCGGATCGTTTCCGGATGAGCTTCTCGGCGACCTCATCCGTCTCGGCTGCGACGCGCTGGTCACGGGAGAGATCGGGTATCACGACATGCAGGCACTGGGATGGAGCGGCATCCGGGTGCTTGCGATCGGCCATGCCGTCAGCGAAAGTCCTGTACTGGAACCGCTGGCATCCTTCTTTTCCTCCGCGCTGCCGGAGGTGCGATGGACAGTGCACCGGGGGAGTTGTGGCATTTGCCCGGATGTCCGGCGTGACGTATAATGGGTCTGTTTTCCGAGCAAGCCAGACGACCGCGGGTGCCAGTCCGAAAGGCGGCACGTGAGGAAAGTCCGGGCTCCACAGGGCAAGGGTGCCGGGTAACTCCCGGTGAAGGCGACTTCAAGGAAAGTGCAACAGAAAGAAACCGCCGGCCGGAAGGCTGGTAAGGATGGAAAGGCGAGGTAAGAGCTCACCAGCGGATTGGCGACAATCCGGCTATGTAAACCCCACCCGGAGCAACATCGCGGAGGGACACATTTGCGGCCCGCAAGTCCCGGGGAGATGGCTCAAGCCTGTCTGGGAAGGCAGGCGTAGATAGATGGTTGTCAAATACAGAACCCGGCTTACAGACTTGCTCGGAAAACTCATTTTTCTCTGACCCTATCGATATCCACCTGATACAGGAGGCCAGCCATGTCAGCCAAAGCCTATCTGGACCGCGGCGTCTCGCCGACCAAGGACGACGTGAAAAAGGCGGTCGCAAACCAGTCGCGCGGGCTGTATCCCGGTGCTTTCTGTAAGATTCTGCCCGATCTGGCGGGCGATCCGGACTGGTGCACGGTGGTCCACGCGGACGGAGCGGGCACCAAATCCTCATTGGCCTACATGATGTTTCGCGAAACGGGCGACCCCGGATGGTTCGCGGGAATCGCACAGGACTCGCTTGTCATGAATACCGACGATCTGGCCTGTGTGGGCGCGACAGACGGGTTTTTGCTGTCCAATACGATCGGACGCAATGCCCACCGGATTGACGCTGCCTGCATCGCGGCGCTGATCCGCGGATACGACGAGGCAATCGCCCGGATGGCGGCGCAGGGGATCGGAATCACGATGACCGGGGGCGAGACCGCGGACGTCGGGGATCTCATCCGCACTTTGATCGCGGACAGTACGGTGGTGGTCCGCTATCCGCGGGAGCAGGTGGTCGACGCCTCCCGCATCCGCGCCGGGAACCGGATCGTCGGTCTGGCGTCGTTTGGCCAGGCGGTATATGAAGACCGCATCAACAGCGGGATCGGTTCCAACGGACTCACCGCGGCGCGTCACCTGCTGCTGTCGCCGGAATACCGCACCCTCTATCCGGAGTCGTTTTCTGAGACAATCGCGCCGGATCAGGTGTATGTCGGCCATTATTCTTTGACCACGCCCCTGCCGGGTACTGACGCGTCTGCTGGTGCCGGAATGACTGCAGGAGAAGCCCTGCTCTCTCCGACGCGCACCTACGTGCCGGTGGTCCGTGATATCCTGACTGCTTTCCGGACTTCTGTTTCGGGACTCATCCACTGTACGGGTGGAGGGCAGGTCAAGTGCCGTGATTTCGGGCAGGGACTCCGTTATGTCAAGGACAATCTGTTTGAAACGCCGGCAGTGTTTGCCGCTATACGCGCGTCCGGCGCCGTCGATCCCCGGGAGATGTACCAGATCTTCAACATGGGGCACCGGATGGAAGTGTATTGCGACGCGCAGGCGGTCGCAGGAATCGTTGCGATCGCGGCTTCGTATGGTATCGCGGCAAGAGAAGTCGGCCGGGTTGAATCTTCCGATGGAGGGAACCAGGTAGTGATTCGCGACAGGGGAGAGGAATTTGTGTTTTGATCTGTCCCGGACACTCCCGGACGGGAGCGGAGGCCGGACTTGTATTTGACTGTATCCCGTGTTAAAATCTATCGCAGTCTGCCATAGACAAGGTTCACGGATCGTCCGACCGTTTACTTTGCTACTGGCGCATGAGGAGGACAACATGGACAAGGTAAGAAAAACAGAACTGATCACAACGTACGGTTTGAAAGAAGGGGACACCGGTTCGCCGGAGGTGCAGATCGCCATCCTCACGGAGCGAATCAATCATCTCACCGAACATCTCAAGATCCACAAAGGTGACCATCATTCCCGCCGCGGGCTGCTTTCCATGGTTGGCCGGCGCAGAGGTCTGCTGGATTACCTTACCCGGATCGACATCAACCGCTACCGCGCGATCATCGAGAAACTGAACATCAGAAAGTAACCGATATGAACAGGGTGGGCGGATTTCCCGCCCACCTTGTTTCATACAACACCTGAACCGCTAAATTCCACCATGCCGGAGGGATAGGAACCGCCGGACTGTAGAACGTAGGTTGCGCGGCCGACGCGAGATCGGCCTTGGACCCTACAGGCTACCGTCCGAAGGCGGGTATCCCGATCGGATGCCGGCAACTGGAATTCACAACAACCGGCGAATTATCGCCATTCGGAGGGTATTCGATTTATGAAAAAGACCTATCAGACCCAATTTGCGGGGCGCGACCTGATCGTTGAGATCGGGGAACTCGCCCAGTTTGCCAACGGATCCTGTCTGATCCGATATGGCGACACTGTGATCCTGTCCACCGCGACTGCTTCTGTAACCCCGCGCGACGGGATCGATTTCTTCCCACTGAGCGTCGATTATGAGGAAAAAATGTATTCTGTCGGAAAGATCCCCGGCGGCTTTATCCGCCGCGAGGGAAGGCCTTCCGAAAAAGCCATCCTGACGTCCCGTGTGATCGATCGCTCTATCCGCCCGCTATTCCCGAAAGATCTGCGGAACGATGTGGTCGTCAACAACCTCGTTTTGTCGGTGGATCAGGATCATTCGCCTGAGATTCTTGCCATGGTCGGCACTTCCATCGCGATATCCATTTCCGACATTCCGTGGGAAGGTCCCATCGGCGGCATGTTGATCGGACTGGTGGACGGCAAAACCGTTTTCAATCCGACCGAAGCCCAGCGGACGGACAGCACCATGCACATCACGCTGGCCGGAACCAAGAAGAAAATTGCGATGATCGAGGCCGGCGCGAATGAAGTGCCGGACGCGGTCATACTGGATGCGATTATGCAGGGGCACGGTTTGATCCGCGAACTCTGTGATTTTATCGACGGGATTCGCGCGGACATCGGCAAACCCAAGTTTGCATATGATTCCAAAGACGTTCCGGCGGACCTGTTCGATCAGGTCAAAACGTTTGGATGGGACAAGATGCGCGCTGCTGTCTTATCGGACGACAAAAGTGTGCGGGACGGCGCGGTCGCGGCGCTGACCGAAGAAGTCAAAGCCTATGTGGCGGGCCTCAACGCTGAGTGGCTCCCCCTGGTTGGCGAAGCGGTTTATAAACTGGAAAAGAAAGTGGTCCGGGACTACCTGTTCCGTGAGCACCGGCGCGTGGACGGACGTTCCATCGACGCCATCCGGCCGTTGTCCGCACAAGTCGGGGTTCTGCCCCGCGTGCATGGATCAGGGCTTTTCCAGCGCGGCCAGACTCAGGTTCTGACGTCCTGCACGCTGGCACCCATGTCCAGCGCGCAGAAACTGGACGGCATCGATCCCGAGAATGAGAAACGTTACATTCACCATTACAATTTCCCGCCCTACAGTGTCGGCGAAGCGCGTGCGGCGCGTTCTCCCGGCCGCAGAGAGATCGGACACGGTGCCCTTGCAGAGCGGTCTCTGATCCCGGTTCTGCCTGCGGAAGACGAATTTCCATATGCCATCCGCCTGGTTTCGGAAGTACTGATGTCCAACGGATCCACCTCGCAAGGGTCGGTATGCGCAAGCACTCTGTCGTTGATGGATGCCGGCGTACCGATCAAGCGTCCGGTCGCCGGCATATCAGCCGGCCTGATCGTCAACGAGGAGAACGAAGACGACTTCCTCGTATTCATGGACATCCAGGGCATCGAAGACTTTTTCGGCGACATGGATTTCAAGGTGGCCGGAACCACCGAAGGCATCACTTCGATCCAGATGGACATCAAGGTGGACGGACTTTCATACGATATCGTCCGCGACGCGTTTGAGATGACCCGCAAAGGACGCCTGCAGATTATCAATGACGTCATTCTCCCCTGTATTGCTACGCCTCGCGAAGAGCTGTCCCAGTTTGCGCCGAAGATCCTGCAGACACAGGTGCCGGTCGATAAGATCCGCGAAGTCATCGGTGCGGGCGGCAAAGTGATCAACAAAATTATTGCCGATACCGGTACCCAGATCGACATCGAAGAAGATGGCCGGGTGTATGTTGCAGCCGCGGACATCGAGATGGGACGAAAAGCGATCGCGATTATCGAAGGCATCGTGAACGACCCCGAGCCGGGCCAGGTGTTTGAAGGCCGTGTTACCCGTCTGATGACCTTTGGTGCTTTCGTCGAGTTCGCACCCGGAAAAGAGGGTCTGGTCCATATCTCCAAGATGGCCTGGAAACGGGTCGAAAAGGTCGAAGATGTCGTCAGCGAGGGCGATCCGGTCAAGGTCATGGTCACCGAGATCGACAGCCAGGGACGGATCAACCTATCGATGCGCGACTGTCTGCCTAAGCCGGAAGGGTTTACCGAATCCGAATCAAGGGAACGCCCCGCCCGTCCGTTTGCCGGACCGCGCGGGGAAGACCGCCGCCCGCGCGGGGATGACCGTCGCCCCCGGGGGGACGAGCGCCGGGATCGTCCGAATGATCGCCGCCCCGGCAGCGGATATACCCCCCGCCACGATCAGGCGGAACATTCCGGCGACGCGCCGGAAGGCGGACCGAAACGCCACACCCGGGATTTTTAATCCTTTGCCCGGACGGGCAGTCTTACGAGTGATCAAATCACTGTAATAGAGAAAGCGCTGTGCAGAGATTGCTGTACAGCGCTTTCTTTGACTTCATATGCCGGCGTTCCGGTCCTATTCTCTGTGCCGGCGATGTCCCCGGGTCCCGAGGAACAGGTATATCCGGTCGATGAGACCGTCGGGCAGGCGTTCCAGCAGCGCAAGCCGCCAGCTGGTGCCGACGCGGTAGCGGATACGGGGACGGCGGGCTTCCAGCACCCGCAATACCAGGCGGGCAAAAGCTGCGGGATCTCCGGTTCTTTTGAATTCCAGCTCCATCATGGGCCGGAGCCGGGTCAGTATTCGTGCATAGAGGGGGTTATCCTGCCGGGCCTTTTCGAATCCTCTCCGAACGGCATCGGTCATGCGTGTTTGAAAAGGACCGGGCTGAAGGACCACTACGGATATTCTCTGAAACATCAATTCCCTGCGCAAACTGTCACTATATGCCTCCACTGCGTGTTTCGACAGATAATATGCACCGGCAAACGGCTGTGCAGTCATCCAGCCGGCTTCGGAGCTGCAATGAACGATCCGGCCGCCCGGCACCCGTAACAATGGAAAAAAGTGCCCGTTTACACGAGCCATGCCCAGCAGATTGACTTCGACAATGCGTTCGAGTGTATCGATGGCATCTGCTCCGATCAGGGAAGCGAAAGCGGACATGCCTGCCAGGTGGACGATCGCGTCCAGTTCTGCAGTACGGGTATGTACCTCTTCGTAAGCGTGCTCGATACTGTCTTTTCGCGTAACATCCAGAAAAAGCGGGTTGATGTTTGGTAACCTTCCGAGACTGTCAAGCCGCTCCCGGCTGGTTCCCGCCGCAAATACCTCCCAGCGACCGCCAGCGGACAGCAGACGGGCGACGGGTTCTCCCAGTCCACCCGTCGCACCAGTGATCAACACGTATCTTTTTGCATCCATGTTCCCATCATAATCTTTATGCGATCGAAGAGGGAAGGGAGACAGGTCCTCCGTCCATCCGTTACACTGGAAGCAGTCGATTCTGTTTCGGCGTTGCAGCAGGAGTAAATTTAGCGAAGGGGAGAACGAATCGATGCAACACTGCATACTGGTTTTGAACTGCGGGAGCTCATCCGTGAAATTCAATCTCTATCGGCTGTGTGCGGACACAAAACTTGAAGGGATGTTGAAGGGGATCGCGGAGGAGGTGGGATCACCGGATACCAGCCGGCTCCGGTACGAAAACGGAGGAGAGAGACAAACCGTACCGGTCCCTTTGGCGGATCACCAGGAAGCACTCAAGGCGGTGTTCGGCGTCTTTGCCCGGGAAGGCATCGATCTGGATGCGATCGTCGCGGTCGGACACAGGGTGGTACACGGGGGGGATCGATACAAATCCAGCGTGCGGGTGGATGGGCACGTACTGGACACCATCCGCGACCTGATTCCGATTGCACCGCTCCACAATCCGCCGAACCTGACCGGGCTGGAGGCGTGTATGCATATGCTCCCGGGAGTACCACAGGTTGCGGTGTTTGATACCGCATTTCATGAAAGCATGCCGGAATCCGCCTTTCGGTATGCCATTCCCGCGGAGTGGTATACGCGGTATGGAGTGAGAAAATACGGTTTTCATGGAACATCCCACATGTATGTGGCCCGTCGTGCCGCGAGGTTGCTCGGTATTCCTTTTGATCGCTTCAATGGAATCACAGCCCATCTTGGCAACGGATGCAGTCTTGCCAAAATCCAGGACGGACATTCGGTCGACACCAGTATGGGCTTTACCCCGCTGGAGGGGGTGGTAATGGGTACACGCTCCGGAGACATTGATCCCGCGCTGATCGGACATATCGCCGAACAGCGCGTCCGGAACGAGGGGATGAACCCGGGAGAGGCATACGCTTCTGTGCTGGAAATTCTGAACAAGGAGAGCGGTCTCAAGGCGTTGGCCGGCACCAACATGATGCAGGAGATCCGAACCCGGGCACAGCTGGGGGACACGGAAGCGGTGCTTGCGATCGATATTTATACCTATCGGATCGCCGCGTACATCGGAAGATACTGGACCTCGCTGCCACAGGTCGATGCACTGGTTTTCACAGCGGGGGTAGGAGAAAACGAAGGGTACATTCGCGCCCGCATCCTCTCGTGGCTCGCGAATCTGCAGATCGAGGTGGATCCGGAGAAAAATGCATTGCGTCATGCGGAAACGGTGATCGGGTACAGCCGGATCCGCCCTGACCATCCGATGCCGGTGTTTGTCATCCCGACGGACGAGGAATGTGTGATCGGCTATGACGCGCTTTACCTCGGGTATCTGGACAGGGAGCTTCCGGACACCTATCCGTTCGAAGTCCTCTGAGGGAGCTCTGGACCGGTAACGAGTCACTACAAGCTCCGGAGTGGCAGGCATTCGCATGGTATCATGAAGGAGGACAAAGCGGTCCGGGTAACGGGAGGTGACGGGAATGGACAGATTGGCATTCGCCATTCGACTGGAGAACGAGGGAGAGACGTTCTACGCGCAACAAGCGGAAGAACACAAAGACAATCCGTTAGGTACAGTTTTTCACTTTCTCGCAGAAGCGGAAAAGAAACACGCGTCCTTGCTGCGTGACCGGCTGGAAGGACTTGTACTGGAGGAATTCCCGGAAGAAGATCCGGGGGACTTGTTTGCGCGGTTTGGTGAGCGGATGGCCGAGCCCGGTATGCGCCCTGGTCAGATCGATGTATACCGGACTGCCGTGGTGATCGAGCAAAAAAGCATCGAACTGTACAGCGATATGCGGACTGGCGTCAAGGCACCGGACGACGAAAAACTTCTGGCCTTTCTGATCAAACAGGAGAAATCCCATCTCGCGCTGTTTGAAAACCTGGAGGCGATGCTGCTGCGGTCGCAGGAGTGGGTGGAATCCGCTGAGTTCGGAGCAAGAGAAGAATATTGACACCCGGATCGACCCCGGACCGCCCGCTGCGGGAATCCGGAGAGGGTTGTCCGGCGATGGATCGAGGGAAAAATGGATCTGACCAACCGTTTGGCCGGCTTGTTTGGTATGGATGCCGGCCGGATCGCCAATATCATCCAACTGCTTGATGACGGCAACACGGTGCCGTTTATCGCAAGGTATCGGAAAGAATCGACTGGATCTTGTGACGACCAGACGCTCCACACCATCGCGGAACGCCTGACATATTTGCGTGGTCTGGAGAAACGTAAAGCAGAAGTGATAGAAGCGATCGCCAGACAGGAGAAACTCACGGAAAAACTCCGGCGATCGATCGAGGGGGCGTTGACACTGGCCGAGGTGGAGGATTTGTACCGCCCCTTTCGCCAGAAACGCAAAACAAGGGCTTCAATGGCGGAGGAGAAGGGGCTCCGGCCGCTTGCCGACCTCCTGATGTCGCAAAGCGGAAGCGCAGCTTCACTGCGCACGCTGGCGGAACCTTATGTGGACCCCGTCAAAGGGGTCGCGGACTGGGAAGACGCGGTCGCAGGCGCCAGAGACATACTGGCGGAAGACATCGCAGCAGATCCCGTGGTGCGGAAACGGTTGCGTGCGCTCTTCTGGCGGGAAGGTCTTTTGTGCACGCAATCCGGCAAGAAAGAAAATCCTGTCTATGAAAACTATCTGGATCGTTCCGAACCGGTTTCCGGTTTGCCTTCCCACCGTATCCTGGCTTTCAATCGCGGAGAG